>CALAZQ010000432.1 GCA_937926325.1 uncultured Planctomycetaceae bacterium
CAAGCCCCTGGCCGAGCAGGGCTGTGATCACGCCGGTCAGCACGTCGCCCGTGCCGGCGGTCGCCATGCCGGGGTTGCCGGTCTCGTTGTGAGCCTGACGACTGCCGTCGGTGATGAGTGAATCGGGGCCTTTGAAGACCAGAACGCAGCCGGTATCACGAGCAAGGGCGATCGCAGCCTGCTCCAGCCGCTCACGGTCGGCAGCCGCCGCACGGGAGGGCTCTTCACCGAGCAATCGCTGCAGTTCGCCAGCATGCGGAGTCAGCACGCGGGGGCCGGCATGGTCGGCAACCGCGGGTAGGCCAAGCTGCGAGAGGGCCCACAACGCATCGGCGTCAAAGACAGCCGGCATCGGCAGGGTCTTCCAGAGTTCGGCAACAATCTCGACGATTACCTCACTGCGGCCGAGGCCCGGTCCGACCGCCACGACATCGGCACTGGCCACCCCGGCCTTCAGCTGCGGCAACGCAGCGGCGGCGAACCGGCCCGCCTCGTCCTCCGGCAGGCCACAGGTCATCACACACGGGTCAAACCCCGCTACCGTCGCCTGGATCGACTCGGGCACCGCTGCCTCGACCAGCCCCGCCCCACTGCGGAGGGCCGCCATCGACGCCAGGGCCGCCGCCCCTGCCATGCCGCGGCTGCCGGCCACCACCACCACCCGCCCATAGTCGTATTTGCTCGACTCACGCCGGCGGGGTGGCAGCCGGGGCAGATCGGGGGGGGGCGTGGGCGTTTGGTCGGCCATCGGAGTTGCCTGAGGGGTATTCGAGGGTCAAAAGAATCCGGGCCGCCATGGGCGGTCGATTTGCCGCTACCTTGACGGAAACCACACAGAAGGGCTACCTTCGCCGCGATTCTGGCCGATTTCTGCCCGTTGGCGACACCTCCTCGATCCGGGGGGTGCGCCGGCCCCGGCATGGTCGCCGCCGTCTCCGAACACTACCGATCACAGCCCGAGGAGGACCGGACGCATGAGCGGGTCCCAGTCATCGACCGACGTTTTCGACATGCGGAAAGTCCGCAAACTGATCGCCCTGATGAAGGAGCACGATCTCACCGAGATCGACCTGAAGCAGGCCGACAGTGCCGTGCGGATCAAACGCGGTGGCGAGGTTGTCTCATACTCGGCCCCGGTCGCCCCCCCGGCTGCACCGGCACCGGCGGCCGCCACAGAAACGGCCGGGCCATCAGCTGAAGACGCCCGCATGGTCGTGGTCAAAAGCCCGATGGTCGGCACCTTCTATCAGGCCTCCAGCCCCGAAAGTCCTCCTTTCGTCAAGGTCGGTGACCGGATCGGCCCCGAAAAGACCGTCTGCATCGTGGAGGCGATGAAGGTCTTCAACGAGATCCCCGCCGGCGTCTCCGGCCAGGTCGTCGCCGTGCTGGTCGAAAACGGTGCCCCGGTCGAGTTCGGCCAGCCGCTGATCAAGGTCGATCCGGGGGCGTAACCCAGGCGAGGCACCGCTGGCCTGCCGTGCGACTGGTGCACAAGCCGGCTTGGTGACTCTTGGTCGCCCAACCAGCAGGCCCCGGCGGCTTGCCCAACCCATCCAGCAGCAGCCATGTTCAACCGGATCCTCATTGCCAATCGCGGAGAGATCGCCCTGCGGGTGATTCGTGCCTGCCGTGAACTCGGTATCGAAACGGTCGCCATCTACAGCGAGGCCGATCGTGACGCCCCCTACCTCAACCTGGCTGACGAGGCGATCTGTGTCGGCCCGGCCCGAGCCGCTGACAGCTATCTGCGGATCGACCGCGTGATCAGCGCCGCCGAAATCGGCAACGTGCAGGCGATTCACCCCGGCTATGGGTTTCTGTCAGAGAACTCACACTTTGCCGAGGTCTGCCGCTCGTGCGACATTGGCTTCATCGGCCCCACCCCGGAATCAATGGAGCGGGTAGGCGACAAAAACTCGGCCCGGGCCCTCGCCCGCGAGGCCAACGTGCCGACCGTCCCCGGCAGTGCCGGTCTGCTCTCTGGCGAGCAGGAGGCGATCAAGGTCGCCAAGGAGATCGGCTTTCCCGTGCTGCTGAAGGCCACTGCCGGTGGTGGCGGCAAGGGCATGCGGGTGGCCGCCAACGACCTCGCCCTTTCCACCGCCTGGCAGCAGGCCTCGGCCGAGGCCCAGGCTGCCTTCGGGAATGCCGGCATCTACATTGAAAAATATGTCGAGAAGCCACGGCATGTCGAGATTCAGGTGCTCGGTGACCAACACGGCACCATGCTGCACCTCTGGGAACGCGACTGCTCAACCCAGCGGCGGCACCAGAAGCTGATTGAAGAGAGCCCGTCGCCCCGGCTGCCCCAGGAGACCCGCGAGGCCATGGCGGCTGCCGCGGTCCGGCTGGCCAAGGCGGCCGGCTACTACTCCGCCGGCACGGTCGAGTTCATCGTCGATCAGGACAACAACTTTTATTTCATCGAGATCAACGCCCGTATTCAGGTCGAGCACCCCGTCACCGAGATGGTCACCGGCATCGACCTTGTGAAGTCCCAGATCCGGATCGCCGCCGGTGAGAAACTCTCGTTGACGCAAGACGACATCGTTCCCCACGGCCACGCGATTGAATGCCGGATCAACGCCGAAGACCCGGCCGCCAACTTCCGGCCCTGCCCCGGCCGAATCGACCAGCTGATCGCGCCCGGTGGCTTCGGGGTGCGGTTCGATTCCCACGTGGCGGCCGGCTATGTCGTGCCCCCCCACTACGATTCGCTGATCGGCAAGTTGATTGTCCATCAACCGACCCGCGGCGAAGCGATTGAGACAATGACGCGAGCCCTGCGAGAGCTGCAGGTCAAGGGCATTGCCACCACCGCGCCTCTGCATCTCGATCTGCTGGCCCACTCAGCCTTCCACGACGCCACGATCGACACAAAGTTCGTCGAACGGCTGCTGGCGGAGTGAGTCCTCGATAGAGACACGGAATTCAAGACACGTTAACGGGAGCCGGCGGACCAGGCCAGCATGCTGACGCGTCG
>CALAZQ010000433.1 GCA_937926325.1 uncultured Planctomycetaceae bacterium
CACCTCGTCGGCGAGATAGACGATCCCCGGCAGACTGATTGCCGTAGGGTGGCTTGCGAGCGAGCGTGCGACTGATGGCGAAGGTGCGGCCAGGCCTGCCAGAATGAGAGGTCCCTGATGGGCGGCTAACGCTTCTGACGCCTGATCCGAAAGACGGCGAAGCGATGCCAGCGAGAGCCAGGAGGCATGAGCTTTTAGTGACTCCAAAGCTGCCGGTGAGATCGCCGCGATGCCATCCAGTGATAATGGACCCTCATGCTGTGCCAGTGCCGCGGCCAATTCAGCCGAAAGACTGACGAGACCGTCGATTGCCAAGAGTTCCTTGTGGCCTGCCAGGGCAGCCGCCGCGGTTGGCGAAATCGATCTAAGACCCGGCAGAACGAGCGACCCTGCCGTTTGGGCGAGTGGTTCGGCGGCGTCTTCTCCGAGCGACGAAAGCCCTGCGAGCCGCAAGCTCCCCTGATGGCTGGCAAGAATTTTTGCGATCTCAGGTGAAAGAACGCTGAGCCCGCCGAGCGACAGGGTGCCCCGATGTTCGGCAAGCTTTCGGGCGATTTCTGGCGAGAGCGCCGGCAGTCCATCGAGGTGAAGGGGGCCGTCATGGGCTGCAACCGCCAGTGCCGTTTCTGGTGAGAGGGTATTCACGGCGGGCAGCCAGAGGCTCCAGCACGGCTGGCTGGCGAGCTTTGTCGCCAAGGCTACCGAATCGAGCGAGGTGAGTGCCGGCAGAAACAGAGCAGCTTGATGTTCAGCCAGCAGCGATGCAACCTCGGCTGAAACAGTGGAAATGCCGACCAGTTCAAGATCACTCGTCGCCTTGGCAAGAACGGCAGCAATCTCGGGATCAATCGTCCGAAATTGATTGACCACAAATGTTCCCTGCGAGTTCGCTGCATGGGCGTCAAGCAGTAGCTGCAACTCTGTGGCGGTGAGCTGAGTGTCGGTGGTCGACTGCTCTACCGCCGGCGGTGTGGATTGTCCGCAAGCATCGTTTCCGTGGCCGAAAAGGGCGAGTGATACGAACAGCAGGCCGTAACGGCTTAGCCTGAACAGTCCGGATGCCGAGCCGGATGCCAGAAGACCTGAGCGGGGCATGGTCTCATCCGCATTTTTTTGTAGAGCGTTGAGTCGGGGGCGTCCGACAGTCAGCTGCAAGTACATCAGTCTTGTCAGTCCCTTGCATCAAAAGTCTGAAGCCGGCACGTCTTTCGGGGCGGCTGGCGTTTTCGGATCGAACATGGTGCTGGGCAATGGCGGCGGCGGAGCGGTTGGCTCTTTTACAAGCGGCTTCGTTCCAGCGGATGCCTTGGCCGGTCCCCGGTCTGCCACGGTGTCGGCCGGCTTGGCGGCACTCGGTTGAGCAGGCTTTTGCGTGGTCTTTTTCTTTCCTGCGAGCTCATCGCGGCTCCGGCTTTTGGCAATCACCCAGTCCCAGCTTCCGACAGTGTATTTTTCCAGTAGGCCGATCCGACGGCCACCGTCTCCGTCGAGGTCGAGGTAGTAGAGATCCTTCGTGTAGATGCCGTCGCCATTGGCATCGTAGAAGGGATCGGCATCGTCCTTTTCGTCCAGGCCGGTTCCGTTGGCGTCGAACCATGATTCGTTGGTGAGTTGAGCGTCGCGGTCGGCGCGGCTCAGCGGCAGGCCATCACGGGTTGCTGGTTCACCGTAGAGCACCAGCGATCGACCATCATGGAAGTCACCCGCAAAGCGTCCGGCTGTCCGGAGTGCGGTTCGACCGATATCAACCGTCGGCGTCGCAAAGGGAACGAAAGGAGTGATGGAGGCAGTGATCAGGATGGAGCCAATGAAGAGCAGACCCGAAAAGCCACCGGCGATCGCCCCACCGAAAGTGTCGATCAGTGGCAGCGTGTCAAGTTCGGCATCGGTCACCAGAGGCATCACATACACCCAGAGCACAACGAGCAGTCCCCAGAAAATTCCCACGAAGAGCAGAAAACCAAACCACTTCTGTACCATGAAGCCCATGGGCATCAGGGCCCCGGCTGCTTCAACGATGCCGTTGCCAATGACGTCGGCCAGAACCTCATGGAGCACGATCGCACAGGCAAGCGAGGTGAATACCAGCAATCCCGCGGCCAGTGAAGGAAACAAGCCCTTGTCCGATCCAAGCCAGGCACAATAGAGGATGCCGAGGACGACGACTGCGTCGATCACGATGCCCATCATAAGTCTCTGTCCTGACGAGGGTTTCTTGTCTGCTTCTCGTTAATTCGTCACCCGGACGATCTCGGTAATGCTGGTGACTCCCTTGAGAACCTTCAGCGTGCCATCGGTCTGGAGTGACTTGGTGCCCGACTTGCGGGCCGCTTTCTTCAGATCTTCGATGGAGGGGCTTTCGGTGATATGGCCGCGGATTTCGTCACTCATCACGAGGAGTTCGTGAATGCCAAGTCGCCCTTTGAAACCTGATCCGCCGCATTCCTCACAGCCTTTTTCTTTGTAGATTGACTTGATGACGCCCGGTTTGAGACCAACCTTCTTGAGGAGGTCGTCTGGTGGCGGCAATGGCTCTCGACATTGCTTGCAGAGCCGGCGAGCGAGCCGCTGGGCCAGGATGGCGGTGACCGCCGTCTGGATCAGCATTGGATCGAGCCCAAGGTCGAGCATGCGGGTCACGGTGGAGACGGTGTCGTTGGCATGAAGCGTTGAAAAGACGAAGTGGCCGGTAAGGGCCGCCTGGCAGGCAATCTCGGCGGTTTCTTTGTCACGAATTTCGCCGACGAGCAGGACGTCGGGATCCTGTCGGAGAATGCTGCGGAGAATGCTGGCAAAGGTCACTCCTGCCTGGCTGTTGACGGCAATTTGGGTGATCCCGTCAAGCCGGTACTCGACCGGGTCTTCTATCGTCGTGATGTTGTGCTGCTT
>CALAZQ010000434.1 GCA_937926325.1 uncultured Planctomycetaceae bacterium
TAGCACTCGAGAATGTCGCCCTCCTTCAGATCGTTGAAGCCGGCAACCTTGATTCCGCACTCGAGGCCGTCGCGTACTTCTTTCACGTCATCCTTCACCCGGCGGAGTGAATCGACCGGATAATCGCCGATCACCCGGCTGTCACGGATCACCCGCAGGCGGCCGTTCCGTGAAATGATGCCGCCGATCACCCGGCAGCCGGCAATCGTGCCGAGCCGGCTGATGGTGAAGGTCCGCTGGACCACCGCCCGGCCGAGCTCGACCTCCTGCTTTTCGGGCGCCAGCATGCCCTCGAGCGCCTGCCGCAGGTCATCGGTCACCTGATAAATGATGTCATAGCGGCGGACCTGCACCCCGCGGTCCTCGGCGAGGGACCGGGCCCGATCATCGGGCACAACATTGAATCCGATGACGACCGCATCGGAGGCGTCGGCCAGCTGAATGTCGGCTTCACTGATGCCCCCCACCGACGCCTGCAGCACCCGCACCCGCACCTCAGGGTGTTCGAGCTTTTCGAGTTCTTTGAGGATCGCCTCGATCGAACCGCGGACATCGGCCCGGATGATCAGGTTGAGTGTCGGTGTCTTCTGGGTGCCGAGCCGGTCGACCAGATTTTCAAAGGTGACATGAACCGGCGTCGACAGCAGATGGCTCTGCCGCCGAATCCCTGCCCGCTTGTTCGCCACCTCACGGGCCAGCGCGATGTCATCGACCACCTGAAACCGTTCACCGGCGCCCGGGGCGGTATCAAAGCCGGTCACCATCACCGCCCGGGACGGTCCGGCCTCTTTGACCCGGCGAAGCTTGAGGGTGTCCTGCATCGACTTCACCGTCCCGGAGCCCTCGCCACAGACCACGGAGTCGCCCACCCGCAACGTTCCCTTCTGCACCAGCAGGCAGGCCACCACCCCCTGGCCCTCGTGAATGGAGGCGTCGAGGCAGACACCCGCCGCCGCCCGATCGGGATTGGCTTGAATGTCGTGCAATTCGGCGATGGTCAGCAGCGTATCGAGCAGACCGTCGATCCCCTCGCCGGTGGTGGCACTGGTCTTCACCACCTCGGTGTCACCACCCCATTCGGTCGGCAGCAGTTCGTTTGCCGCCAGCTGCTGGTACACCCGGTCGGGATCAGCCCCCGGCAGGTCCATCTTGTTGATGCAGACGACGATCGGCACATTTGCGGCGCGGGCATGGCTGATCGCCTCTTCCGTCTGCGGCATGATGCCGTCATCAGCGGCCACCACCAGCACGGCACAGTCGGTGACGTTGGCACCGCGGGCCCGCATCTGCGTGAAGGCCTCGTGGCCGGGGGTATCGACAAATGAAATCGGCTGGCCGTTGTGGTCGATGGTGTAAGCCCGCATGTGCTGGGTGATGCCACCGCTTTCGCGGGCGGCAACGTCGATGCCCAGAATCTTGTCGAGCAGAGAGGTCTTGCCGTGGTCAACATGGCCCAGAAAGGTGACCACCGGGGCCCGCGACTGCCGGAGGGACGGATCTTCATCGACCGCATCGAAGCCCGCCAGCAGTTCTTTTTCGAGGTCCTCTGCCGTCTTGATGTCGAGTTCAACGCCGAACTCGGCAGCCAGCAGTTCGACCGTGTCCTGGTCGAGCATGGTCGTCATGTTGGGCATGGCATCAAGCCCGAAGCCGAGGAGCTTGCGCAGCACTTCGCTGGCCGCCAGCCCGATCGCCTCGGAGAACGCCCGGACCGTGCAGGGCACCTGAATCGAGGCATTCGTCTTCCGGGGTGCAGCCGTCGAGACGGCCGGACCCCGACGCTGTCGGGGGCGTCGCCGCCGCAATCCGCGTTCGTCGTCATCGCCCATCCCCCGGCGGTCAACCCGCTTCCGGTGCAGCTGCCGCATCTCGCGGCCGCCCAGCAGATCATCACTCTTTTGGCCACCCTTGCCAGACTTCCGGCTGCGTCCGGCGGCACCGGTTGGGGGCAGCGGCGGGGCCAGACCGCCCCCCTGCATACCACCCCGCAGCAGCCCGCCACGGGTGTCGGCCGACTTATCCTGCTGCCGCTGCTCATGCTTCCGCATGTGCTCGGCCAGCGGTTTGGTGCCCCCCGCCTTGGCACTCCGGATCGCATCGAGCGGAAGCTTGACGTCGGGCTTTTGGGCGGCAGGCTCCTGAGGCGGCCTGGCCACCGGAGTGCGGCCGGCAGCCGGCAGCGGGGGCAGCTTAAAAGTCGGCCGGGGAGCTGGCTTTCCACCCCCGCGCGGCCCTCCACTGGGCCTGACGCGGAGCGGGGGCGAGGTCTCTCCCGCCTGATCTTTCGAACCCGCCCGATCACCAGTTTCGGCAGCGGGCCGAACCGGCCGGCTGAGGGGCGCGGGCTTCGGGGCCGGCTTGCTGGCCGAAAGCTCCTTCGGCCGGCTGCGGCCCACGGCGCCCGTCGGCGCCACATAGTCTTCCCGTTTCAGCACGCCGCCCGCCTTGGCCGCCGGTCGGGCGGCCGGTGCGGCCGGCCGCTCAGCCGGCTTCGACTTGCCGGCTATGAACTCCTTGACCCGGGCCACCTCGTCGTCGCTGAGGCTGGCCAGGGCCGAGCCTTTGTCTTGAATCCCGGCGCGTGCGCAGAGCTCGACCAGCTCCTTGCTGTCGAGCTTCAATTCCTTCGCAAGACTGTAGATGCGAACCGCCACGCGTTACTCTCCGACCCACTTGGGATCTCTGTGGTCGATCGGGCACTGCCGACCGACACTGAAAACTCACCCTGTCTGCAAACCCGTTCGCCCTGTCAACTGCCCTGGCCATCATGACCCAGCCGACGGAGGCGTTGAGGCCTGGGCATCTTCCTCGCCGACCACATCGGTCGCCGGAATCTGCTCAGACACCTGCTGCTCCTGCTCCTGTCCTTCTTCGCCGGCATCGGCCGGCAGTCCCGCCGCAGCCGCCATCGCCGCCTCGGCGGCATCGGCGTCAGCGGTCGCCTGGGCAATCCGCTCCAGTTCCCGCTGCTTTCGCCGCTCGTCGGCCGCCGCCTCTTCGGCCAGCGTCGCCCGCCGTTCGGCTTCCGTAACGATTGCATCGACCGCCTCGGCCGACAACTCACCCATCTCCATCAGGTCTTCCGGCTCGATCACCGAAAGATCGTCGTAGGAGAGAAAGCCTTCGCCGACCAGCCGCTCGGCGACCGATTCATCAAGACCTTCGATTGACGAAAATCCGACCACGGCCCGCTCGATCTGCTGGTCCAGTTCCTCGCGGGTCATGATCTCGATGTCCCAGCCGCAGAGTTTGCTCGCCAGCCGGACGTTCTGGCCGCGGCGGCCGATCGCCAGCGAAAGCTGGTCTTCGCGGACCAGCACAATACCCCGGCCGAGCATCTGGCAGAGGATCACCTCATCGACCTCAGCCGGCTGCAAGGCGTTGGGCACCAGCACCTGCAGGTCGTCATTCCACCGCACGATGTCAATCCGCTCGCCGCCGAGTTCCTCGACGATGTTCTTGATCCGATTGCCGCGAACACCGACACAGGCACCGACACAGTCAACCCTGCCGTCGGAACTGATGACGGCCACCTTGCTCCGGTAGCCGGGCTCGCGGGAAATCGCCCGGATTTCGATCACGCCATCGATGATTTCGGGGATTTCCTGTTCGAACAACCGCTGCACCAGTTGCGGCCGAATTCGAGAAAGGATGATCTTCACCCGGCTGCCGACCTTGCGGACCTCGAAAATGGTCGCCCTGATCCGCTCGTTGGCGTGAAAACTCTCACCCGGAATCTGCTCGCTCCGCGGGAGGATCGCCTCAGTTGCGCCCAGCGTCACCGTGGCGACACCGCCGTCAAACCGGGTCACCACGCCCGAGATCATCTGGCCGACCTGTTCCTCGAACTCATCGTGAATCGAGTCGCGTTCGGCCTCACGGATTTTTTGAATGATCACCTGCTTGGCGGTCTGGGCACCAATGCGGCCGGTGAGTTCATCGGGGTCAATCGGCGTTCCGTCATGGCTGCCGGCAATCGTTCCGCTGGCGCGGTCGATCTGGACAACCACGTCCGCTTCCTCACCGTAGTGACGGTGCAGGGCGGTTACCAGCGCCGATTCGATCGCTTGGAAGACGATCTCCTTGTCGATGTTCTTGTCTCGATGAATCGCATCGACGATACGGAGAATTTCTTCAGGCTTCATATTGACTCGGAAATCGCTTACCGACCGGTCCTGATCGTCTTGACCGCAGGTTACCTCGCGGGCCGCACGGGGTGCGGCGGTCGGAACCCGCCACCTGCAAGCCATGTCGGAACGGACGACAGGACACCCTGCGGTGGCCCGTCGGAACACACTCGCTCCAGGCGATCCAAGCGTTTCCTCGAAGCAGCACGCCACGTGCGTTGCCGGCCGCCGCAAGGCAGCCCTGCAATCCGCAAAAGGTACGGCAGCCACCCAATCCTGTCAAGCAGCCATGGCTTCAGGCCGCGTCGGGGCAGCGGCCCAGCAGCAGGGCACCGGCCTGGCCCTGCGGCGTCACCGCGAGACTGAGGAACCGGTCGCCGGCCGCGTCACCGGCAACGGCGGCACGTACCGGGCAGGCTTCATCCGGGGTTTGATAGTTCTTGAGCGGGAACAGTTCACCCCGGCTGATCGCCTGCAGGCTCGCGACGCACTCGACCAGGCCACTGCCGGCCCCCAGGTTCCCGAAGCTACCCTTGGCGGCCACCAGGGGAAGTTCGCCAAGCTGAGGGCCCAGCACATCGCCGAGGCCGGCAGCCTCCTCCTGGTCAGCCACCCGGGTACTGAGCCCCTGGGCATGGATGTGGCCGATGGCCCCCGGTTCACAGCCGGCCGCCGCCAGCGTTTTCTTCACCGCCGTGGCCACTGCTCCGCGACGACGGCCGACTGCGGCCGCTTCGCTGCTGGCGGCCGCCCCATGGCCGAGCACTTCGCCATAAATGGTCGCAGCCCGCTGCCGGGCATGCTCCAGTTCCTCGAGAATCAGCACCGCGGCCGCCTCGCCCAGCACCATGCCGCGGCGGTCGCGATCGAACGGCCTGCTCCAGCCGGCCGGATCATCGTCCCCCATCGCCACCTGCTCGTTGAGCAGAGCATGGACCATCTTCATCGGGTGGATGCGGGTCCCGGTCGCGCCGACGAGCATCACGTCCGCCGCCCCACGGCCGATGCTGATGGTCGCCTCTCCAACTGCGAGGTGGCCGCTGGCCTCACGGACCGTGAGTGAATTACTCGGCCCCCGCAGGTCGTTGAAGATCGCGATGTGGCTCGCCGGCATGTTGGGCAGATACTTCAGCAGCCAGAGCGGTTCCATCGCCGGCAGCCCGGCGGTCGCCCAGCGGTCGAAGTCAAACATGCCGCGGTCATCCCGGCAGGCTGCCACTGCTGCCGTGAAATCATCGGGCAGCGTCAGCATGTAGTCAGAGCCAAAGACGCAGCCGATTCGCTCCGGTGGCAGCGAGAGTTCCGTACCGGTGGTCGTGAGGCCACTGGCAGCCAGGGCCCGCTGGGCCGCCGCGACTGCCATCTGGGTTTCCCGGCACATCAGCTTGAGCCCCTTTCGGATCGCCTTCTTGCGGTCCCCATCGAGGTCGCCGAACTCGCTGATGTGGCCCGTGAAGCTTCGGGCTTCGGCGGCATGGGCCAGCGGTAGTCCGGTGGTCGGAAAGCATGTCAGCGGCCCCACGGCCGACACTCCCGCCGCGAGCCCATCCCAGAGCTCCTCAGGAGTGAGCCCGAAGGGCGAGATCGCCGCCATGCCCGTGATCACCACGCGGCGTCGGTCAGATGCTGTCATGGCCGTTGTCACTTTCAAGGACGCGACTGCCGCCGGCTTACGCCAGCCGGCCGAGCACGAGACTGGCGTTGTGCCCGCCAAAGCCGAAGCTGTTGCTCATCACGACATCGACCCGCCGTTCACGGGGCTGGTTCGGCGTGTAGTCGAGATCGCAGTCTGGGTCGGGGGTTTCCAGGTTGATGGTGGGCGGAATCACGTTCCGCTCGAGGGTCAGGGCACAGGCAACCAGTTCAATACCACCGCTGGCACCGAGGGAATGGCCGAGATGGCTCTTGATGCTCGAAACCGACAGCTGCCGGGCATGCTCACCGAACACTTTTTTGATGGCGAGGGTCTCGGCCTTGTCCCCCAGCGGCGTACTGGTGCCATGGGCATTGATGTAGCCGATGGCAGTCGCCGCACAGCCGGCATCCTCAAGGGCCAGCGTCATCGCCCGGGCCGCTCCCCGGCCCTCCTCATCGGGCTGCGTGATGTGCCCGGCGTCACCGGTCGAACCGTAGCCGAGCAATTCACCGTAGATTTTCGCCCCGCGACTGCGGGCGTGCTCCAGTTCTTCCAGCACGACAATTCCGGCCCCTTCGGCCAGCACGAAGCCATCGCGGTCGGCATCGAACGGCCGGCTAGCCTGCTGCGGGGCATCGCCCCGGAACGACAACGCCCGCATGTTCTGGAAGCCGGCCAGTCCCATCGGCGTCAGCGCCGCCTCGCTGCCACCGGTCACCATCACGTCGGCAGCGGCCGAGCGAATAGCCCGGACCGCCTCACCGATCGAGTTGGCGGCGCTGGCGCAGGCCGTGGCGACAGCGAAGTTGGGCCCCTTGATGCCGTGAATCGACGACACATGGCCACTGGCGGCGTTGACGATGAGTTTGGGAATGGTGAACGGCGAGACCTTCTCAATGCCCTTCGTGAGCAGCCGCTCATGCTGGGCCTCGAACTCAGCCAGTCCACCAATGCCCGACCCGACGACGACACCGCAGCGATAGGGATCTTCCCGAGCGAAGTCGATGCCCGAATCACGAACGGCATCGCCCGCCGCCGCAATGGCGAACTGGGCGAAACGGTCAAGCCGCCGCAGCTCCTTGGGGCTGGCGACACCCTCGGCCGCACCATCCCAGGGCACCTCCCCGGCAAACTGCACCCGATAACCGGAGACGTCAAAAAGGTTGACGGGCCCGACGCCACTGTCACCTGCCAGCAGCCGCTCCCACAGTTGTTCAACCGGTCGCCCCAGAGAGGTCACCACCCCGAGGCCCGTCAGCACCACCCGTCGCTTCATGTCGTCCCTGATCAACCCCGGTGTTCTGCCTGGGCCCCGCCACCGCCACGCCCGCTCTCACTCCACCACCTGATACTGCCGCGGTGGCTTGCCGGCCGACGGGCCGGTCAGGCCTGATGCTTCTCGATGAACTCAACCGCCTGGCCGACGGTCTGAATCTTCTCGGCCGCATCGTCAGGGATGTTGATTTCGAACTCTTCCTCGAGTTCCATCACCAGTTCCACGGTATCGAGCGAGTCGGCACCGAGGTCATTGATGAACGACGTCTCGGGGGTGATCTGATCCTTGCTCACTCCAAGCTGGGACGCAACGATATCGATCACTCGATCCTGGACTGATGCCACGGTAGAACCTCCACTGAAAATTTGTCGAACTCCGGCCACAGACGGAAACTGTCTGCGGACGCCGCCCGCAGCGCTGTGCTGCCATGCCCCACTCAGGCTCATCTGCCGCCCGGGGACGTCGCAAGATATACCGAGTCGCCGCCCATCCTGTCCAGCTAGCCGCGTAAATTAGCGGCCCATGGCGGCCTCAGCCGATCAGCCCGCCGTCCACCACCAAGGTCTGGGCGGTGATGTAACCCGATGAGGGCGACGCCAGGAACAGCACCGCTTCGGCAATTTCAGCCGCCTGACCGAGCCGCTTGGCTGGCACCCGTTTCTTCACCTCATCGAGCAGGGCCGGCCCCAGGGCGTCGGTCATGTCGCTGGCGATGAAGCCCGGGGCGACGGCATTGACGGTCACTTTCCGGCCGGCCAGCTCCTTGGCGACGGTCTTGGTGAGCCCCACCAGCCCCGCCTTTGAGGCCGAGTAATTTGCCTGCCCGGGGTTGCCGATCAGCCCCGAGACGCTTGCCACGTTGATGATCCGGCCGTACCGCTGCTGCATCATCGGGCGGCTGGCGGCCCGCATGAACAGAAATGGCGCCCGCAGATTGGTGGTGAGCACCTCATCCCATTCGGTGTCGCTCATCCGCGGCAACAGCGTGTCGCGGGTGACCCCGGCGTTGTTGACCAGAATGTCGAGCCGTTCGTACTTTGCCGTGACATCGGCAATCACCTGCTCGATCGCCTCGGGCTGTGAAACGTCACAGGGCAGCACCTCGGCCTGCCCGCCGGCGGCAGTGATCGCCTCAGCGACTGTTTTGAGCTTATCTGCGGACCGAGCTACCAGGCCGACGGTCGCTCCGTTTGCGGCAAGGGTTTCGGCAATGGCCCGGCCGATTCCCTGGCTCGCCCCCGTCACCAGGGCCACCTGCCCCGACAGATCGACCTTGATTGGCGTCGCTTCGACCTTCAGTGCCATTGCTGCTTTTCTCCCGCGGCCTCAGTCTCAAAGGTTGTGATCAGACGATCCACCGCCGGTTTGAGGCCTTGCCGGGCGAGAATCATCTGCTGGACGCCTCGCCGCCGCCTTCAGCCGTCGAGGACTCCATGACAGGGTCGCTTTCGGTCGATCCGCTTGAGCAGCCCACGAAGGACCCGTCCTGGGCCAACTTCCCACAGTTGGGCAACCCCCGTCGAGAGCAGATGTTCCATCGACGCCTGCCACTCGACTACGCCGCAGACCTGCCGGGCGAGCAGGCCACGAATTTCTTGGGGGTCGGTATGCGGCCGGGCGTCGACATTACTGACGACCGGCAGCTGCGGTGGCCGCAGTTCCACTTCCGCCAGCACGGCGGCGAGCTGCTCGCGGGCCGGCTCCATCAGCGACGTGTGAAAGGCCCCCGCCACATCGAGCGGCACACATTTCATCGCGCCGGCGGCGGCCGCGGCAGCAGGCACCCGCTCGCAGGCCTCGCGGCTGCCGGAGACAACGATGTTGCCCGGGCAGAGGACGTTGGCCACCTCGAGCACACCACTGCCGCGGGCTTCGTCGCAGACGGCCGCAACCTGATTTCGTTCCAGCCCGAGCACCGCCACCATGCCCCCGGGGTTGGCGTCGGCACAGTCCTGCATCGCCCGGCCGCGGACATCGACCACGCGAACCGCTGATTCCAGGTCGAGCCCACCGGCGTGAACCAAGGCGGTGTATTCGCCCAGCGACAGGCCGGCGGTGGCCGGCTGGCTGCCCCGTTTCAGGGGGCTGTCGGGACGGGACCGTAACAGTTCGAGCATCGCCAGACTCGTGACGAGAATCGCCGGCTGGCTGACCGCGGTGGAACTCAGCCGCTCCACCGGACCGTGGCGGCAGATCTCCAGCAGGTCATAGCCGAGCACCGCCGCCGCCCGCTCGAAGATCGCCAGGGCAGCTGGGTGTTCTTCACACCAATCGTCAGCCATGCCGACGAACTGGGCGCCCTGGCCCGGAAAAAGCACCGCGAACGACTCGTCCGCCAAGAGACTATTCCTCGGTCTTGACTACCGGGCGGCCCATGTAGTGGCCGCAGTTCTCGCAGACCCGATGGGTCGGCACCGACTTGCCGCAGGTCGAACAGAAGGTCAACTGCCGCGGCGTCAGGAAGTCATGCGCCCGGCGGGAGCCGGTCTTCCGGTTGGATTGTCGTCGCTTTGGGACGGCCATGGGTCACTATCTCTGCGGGTCCACCAAAACCCAGAAACTACGTGACCGCCTTCGCCTCGTCAAGCACCGCCGCCTAAAACAGCGTGCCCTGAGGCTGCGGAGGGGCCACGCCGCCGAGATGCTCTTCGCCCCGGTCGGTCAACCGCCGCCCTCGCGGGGTGCGGATGATCAGCTCATACCGCAGCAGAAACGGCTCCACGTCGTCCTCGAGCGTGTCAACAGCCGTGCTCATGGTGTGGGCGATCGCTTCGATCCCGGCTGGACCGCCACCGAAGACCCGCTTGAGCGTTTCCAGATACCGCCGGTCGAAACCGTCGAGCCCCAACTCGTCGATGCCCTGCATCTCGAGGGCGGTGCGGGCGATCGCCAGATCGACCCGGCCCGCCTCCCGGCTGGTCGAGTAGTCCCGCACCCAGCGGAGGCGGTTATTGGCCAGCCGGGGGGTGCCCCGGCTGCGGCCGGCGATCTCCCGGGCGGTGGTCTCATCCATCGGCATGTCGAGCTTGCCGGCCGAGCGGATGACGATGCTGGCCAGTTCCGACACGGTGTAGTAGTCGAGATGCTCGCGGATCACAAAGCGATCGCGCAGCGGCGCCGAAATCAGCCCAGCCCGCGTCGTCGCCCCCACCAGCGTGAAGGGCTGCAGCGGCATGTTGATCGTCCGGGCGCTCATCCCTTCGCCCAGCGTGATGTCGATACGGAAGTCCTCCATCGCCGGATAGAGAAACTCTTCAACGGCAATCGGCAGCCGATGGATCTCATCGACGAACAGCACCGACCCGGCCGCTGCATTGGTCAGATAGGGCAGCAGATCCTTCGGCGCGGCCAGGGCCGCACCACTGGCGATCTGCAGGCTGGTGCCGAGTTCGTGGGGAATACAGGTGGCAAAGGTCGTCTTGCCGAGCCCGGGAGGACCATCGAGCAGAATGTGACCGAGCGGCTCTGACCGCTTCCGGGCGGCATCGATGGCAATCGAGAGCCGTTCGTGGACATCCCGCTGACCGATCATCTCGCCCAGCCGCTGCGGTCGCAGCACACGATCCTCCGGCTGCTGATCCTCCAGCGGCTCGATCGACGGCTCACGAAATTCACTCACGGCGACTCGCCTCCAGGAATCCCATCACTGTAGCAACTGCCACGGACAGGCAGGCGATTTAAACACTGGGGGAGCATTCTCAAACGTACCGCGGGTCCGGTCGCTTCCGCTCCCGGCTTCC
>CALAZQ010000435.1 GCA_937926325.1 uncultured Planctomycetaceae bacterium
CTAAAAGGTTTCAGCCCTCGCCCTCTGGTCCGGCACCGCCGCAGGAGCAGCCTGTTGTCCGAGCCCGTCATCAACCTGTCGCAGCAGCAGGCGATCGAAAAGGCCGACACGCTGATCGAGGCGTTGGGCTGGATCCGGAAGTTCCGGGACACCACCACGGTGATCAAACTGGGGGGCAGTGTGCTCGAGCACCCCGATGCCCTGAGGCATCTGCTGCTCGACATCGTCTTCATGACCACGCTGGGCATGCGGGTGGTGGTCGTGCATGGCGGCGGGAAGGCAATCTCCCGGGCTATGGACGAGGCTGGAATTGAGCCCCGGTTTGTCCAGGGACGGCGGTACACCGACGACGCCACCCTCGCGATTGTCGAGCGGGTGCTGGCGACCGAACTCAACCACGAACTGGCGGCCAAGATCGAGGAGTTTGGTGGCCGGGCGATGTCGTTGAACTTCTGTTCCACCAACGTCCTGTTCGGAGAGCCGCTGGCCCTTGCCGATCAGGACGGCCGGCGGATCGACCTCGGGCGGGTTGGCGAAGTGACCCGAGTCGATCGGCTGACGATCGACAACCTTTCCTACGCCGGCCAGGTGCCGGTGATTCCATCGATGGCGATGGGCGAGGATGGGCAGAAACTGAATGTCAATGCCGACACGGCGGCGACGGCGGTGGCGGCGGCGATCAACGCCGAAAAACTGGTCGTGCTGAGCGATATCCCCGGCGTCCTGGCCGACCGCGATGATCCGGAAAGCCTGATCCACTCGCTGACGGCAACCGAGGCGAAGCGGCTCATTGCTGACGGCACCATCGCCAGCGGCATGATTCCCAAGATCGAAGGCTGCCTCGAGACGCTCGCCCAGGGCGTCAAAAAAATTCACATCATCGATGGGCGGCTGCGGCATTCCCTGCTGCTGGAGATCTATACCACCAGCGGTGTCGGGACTGAACTGGTAACGGATGCAGCGGTTGGAGCAGATCGGCCCACGGCGGCCACGGCAACTGTCGGCTGAGACGATCGGCGGGTGCTGATCTTCGTCAGATCAGCATCTCCCGAGACCCAATGGAGAGCAGAGATGGCAACTCTTGATGCCGCCCCCACCGCTTCGCGGCCGCAACCGGGGCCGCAGACCCGGGCGATCATCGACACGTTCTCTCGGTACGTGGTTCCCAATTACCGCCGCTTCGACGTCTGCCTTGTTCGCGGTGAGGGATCACGGGTCTGGGATGCGGACGGCACCTGTTATCTCGATTTGTTCCCCGGCTGGGGCTGCAATCTGCTGGGGCACTGCCCCGCGCCGGTGGTGCGTGCCGTTCAGGAGCAGGTTGCCAAACTCATCCATGTGCCCAACAGCTGGTACATCGAACCCCAGGGCGAGTGGGCTCGACTCCTCTCCGAGCGGTCGTTTGGCGGGCAGGCCTTTTTCTGCAACTCAGGAACCGAGGCCAATGAGGCTGCAATCAAGCTGGTTCGTCTGCGTTCGGATGGAAAACGTTACAAGATCATCACGTTTCAGGGTGGTTTTCATGGCCGGACCATGGGCAGCGTGTCGGCCACGGCTCAGCCGAAGTACCATGAGGGGCTGGGGCCGATGGTCGCCGGCTTTCAGTTTGCCGCCTACGGAGACCTCGAAGCGGTCGAGCGGCTGATTGATGATCAGACCGGCGGCATTCTGGTTGAGCCGATTCTGGGAGAAGGGGGTGTCGTTCCGGCAGCTGAGGGTTTCCTTCACGGCCTCCGCCGCCTGGCCGACGAGCGGGACCTGCTGCTTGTCTTCGATGAGGTGCAGTGCGGCTGTGGACGAACCGGAAAATGGTTTGGCCACCAGCATTTCGGGGTGACGCCCGATGTGATGACGCTGGCGAAGAGCCTCTGTGCGGGCATCGCCGGAGGTGCCCTGTTGGCCAGGCCGGAGCACGCGCACCATCTGCGACCGGGCATGCATGCCTCGACGTTTGGTGGCAACCCCGTCGCTGCGGCGGCCGGCATTGCGGCGATCGAAATGATCGAAGCGGAGCAACTGCTCGAGCATGTTGATCGGGCAGCTACTCTGTTCCGCAGCCGGCTTGAGCAGTTGCAGCAGCGGTGTGATGTCGTGCGCGAGGTCAGGGTGCTCGGCATGATGATCGGCCTCGAACTGTCCATCGACGGCGCCGATGTGGTGCAGGCCTGCCTCGACCGCCAGCTGCTTGTCAACTGCACCCAGGGCCGGGTGATTCGGCTGCTGCCGGCGATGAACGTCACTGCGGCAGAGATCGAAGAAGGCTGCGACAAACTGGCCGACGCAATCCTCGAGGTCGCCGGGCGGCAGTGAATTTACGGCATTTCGGCCGTTTCCTGCCGCGTGTGACGGGACCGGCCATCCAAGCTGATGGTGTTTTCGATGCGTCATTTTCTGGTTCCCGAAGATCTGACGGCTCACGAGATCGAGACGATCTTTTCGATTTCACAGGACCTCGAAACCAAGTACGAGGCGGGCGTGCGGGATGCGCTCTTTCCCGGACGGGTGCTCGCGCTCGTCTTTGAAAAGCAGAGCCTGCGAACCCGGGTCAGCTTTCAGACCGCCATGGTGCATCTGGGGGGCGACAGCCTGTTTCTCGGGGCTGACACCGGCTTCGCCAGTTCCCGGGAAAGTACCGATGACTTTGGTCGCGTGCTGAGTGAATATGTTGACTGTATTGCCTGCCGCTCAAAATCGCACGCCACCATCGAACAGCTGGCAGCGGTCTCGAGCGTCCCGGTGATCAATGCCCTGAGCGATTACAGCCACCCCTGCCAGGCACTGGCTGACTGTTACACCCTGCGGCGTCGGATCGGTCGGCTGGCCGACCTCCGCTTTGCGTTCGTCGGCGACGGCAACAACATGGCCCGTTCACTGGCGGTGACCTGCGGCCTGCTCGGCATGCGGTTTGTGCTGGCTGCTCCGGCGGCCTACCAGTTCGATCAGGAATTTCTCGCGCATCTCAGGAATCTGCTGCCGGACGCAGCGATTGAACAGACGACCGACCCGGTGGCGGCCGTCACCGATGCCGTGGCGGTCTACACGGACGTCTGGGCGAGTATGGGGCAGGAGGCCGAGCGGGAAACCCGGCGGGCCGCCTTTGAGCCCTACCGCGTCGACGAGCCATTGATGGCCCACTGTCCGGATGCGGTGTTCATGCACTGCCTGCCGGCCCGCCGTGGTGAAGAGGTCACCGATGCGGTGATCGACGGCCCCCAGAGTGTCGTCGTCACCCAGGCGGCCAATCGGATGCATGTGCAAAAAGGGCTGCTGGCCTGGCTGCTCGGGCACCGCTAGTTCGCCGGCTGTGCTGAGCTGAGGGGTTTGGTGCAGCCAGCCCGCCTGCAGCCTGGGAAGACGAGGGGGGGCTGGGGAGCTGGGGGACCGCTGCCGCCGCCGCCGATTGCCATGGCGATTCGGTGCCGATCATAACGATTCGACGGGTGGTGCGGGACAATTGCTGCGCCGACGCTGAGCAGGGAGACGGGCAGCATGTGGCTGATGCGGGGACGGAATTGGTTGGCGGTAATCGTCCTGCTGGGCCTCTGGGGCACCGCCAGCGGGCTGGTCGCCCAGCCTCCGCCAGAGTCGGATGTTCTCCCCGAAGAGACCCGGGAAGCCTGGGAGCGAACCGACTATGGGAGCGGACCCGACCGTCGCATCCATTTCCCCCGGTTGGAAGAGCGGGAAATCTACACCTACGGCTGGATTGAATATGGGATCGGCGCGAACAACTGGGGGACGCCGTTCAATGGGCCGATCACCATGGCCGACCGGAGCTGGCAGGGACAGCTCAATCAGCTCTATGTCATCACCGAACGCGAGACCGATGCCGGCTCAGGCTGGGACCTTGGGGGGCGGGTGGATCTGCTGTTTGGCACCGACTATTTCTACACCACCGCCCTCGGGCTTGACGCCTATCCATTTCAGCCACTCGGTATTGAAAACATCGCCTCCTGGGCGTTCTCGAAAGACTACGGCCTGGCGATGCCCCAGCTCTACGCCGATGTCGCCTATCGGGATGTCACCCTGCGGTTCGGCCACTTTTACAGCATCCTTGGCTTTGAGGAGGTACCGGCCATCGGTAACTTTTTCTATACCCACGCCTTCTCGATGCAGTTCTCACCTTTTACCTTTACCGGTTTCCTCGGATCATGGCAGGCAAACGATCAGGTCACCTTCTACAGCGGCATCACCACCGGCTGGAACAATTTCTTCGACGGCCAGCCGCTGACGGGCGACTATGCAATTCTCAACCCTGACTACCCCGGCGCCGGAAGCACGGCGAGTTATCTTGGTGGGGTCGAATTGCAAAGCAGTGACGGGTCACAGACGCTCTCAATCGCGACCACCACCGGCAACGAGGTGACCACCATCAGCCGCAACCCGGCTGATGGGTCGCTGGTTGGCAACCGCTCGTTGATCAGCACGGTCTACACCAACCGACTGAGCGACCGGCTGATCTATGTCTTTCAGAATGACAACGCCTGGCAGTTCAACGCCAACGTCGCCCCCGGCAACTCCGGGCAGCGGCCGGGGGTGGCCCAGTGGTATTCTTTCATCAACTACCTGTTTTGGGAGTTCAGTCCTCAGTGGGAGGGCGGGGTGAGGCTCGAGTATTTCCGTGACAACAACGGCTATATCGTGTCGGCGCCGCTGCGAAACGAAAGCCAACTGGGGAACCCCGGCTATTGGACCGGAGGCTTCGCCGGCAGCTTCTGGGAGCTGACCTTTGGGCTGAACTGGTATCCGAACAGCAACTGGGTCATTCGGCCCGAACTTCGCTATGACTGGTTTACGCCGAATACACCGACCACTCCGCTGCCCTACGGCAAGCCTTTGGGCCAGGGGATCAACGTCGGCGGCAACCAGTACGGCCAGTTTTATGCCGGCTGTGATGTGATTTGGCAGTTTTAAGTTTGAGCGCGGACGGGCCATCCCTGGCCCCGTCCGCTTGGCTGCGGTGACGAACGCCAAGGGTTCGTCACCGCAGCTCCTCGCATCCTGCTCGGTGTCGCGTGTTGGTACTGCAGGGCCATCCCTGGCCCCGTCCGCTTGGCTGCGGTGACGAACGCCAAGGGTTCGTC
>CALAZQ010000436.1 GCA_937926325.1 uncultured Planctomycetaceae bacterium
CTGTGCGGTCAGAGAAACACGAGTTGCGGGCGTTCCCCCTACCTAGAGATTTTTCTGAAGCTGTTCATGCCGAAGGCGGCGGGCGTGATTGCTATGAACCAGTCTGCATGGGTGTCGTCCCGCGGATTTGGGCCCTGAGCTTCTCGGCGGCCGCTTGCATCTGGCGGACCCGCTCGGGCTGCTCAGCCGCGAGATCGTGGGCTTCGGCAAGGTCGTCCTCAAGGTTGTAGAGTTCCACTGACCGCTTCTGGATCAGTAGCTTCCAGGGGCCCTCGCGGTAGGCCATCGAGTGACCGCTGAGCCATGCCAGGGGCCGAGCAGGGAGGGAGCGGTTGTCCACCAGGAGATCCGTCAGGCTTGTCCCGTCGATCTCAGCAGTTGGAGTTGCGCCGGCCAACTCGGCAAAGGTTGGTAGCAGATCAAAGGTGAGGGCTGTTTGTTCAGAGACTCCTGGCCGGATTTTTCCCGGCCAGTTGAAAATGGCCGGGACACGGTGGCCTCCTTCATACAGCTGCCCCTTGCGACCGCGAAGGGGACCGTTGTCGCCACCAATGCCAGGCTTGGCGATGCCACCATTGTCCGAGCAGAACATCAGCAGGGTGTTGTCCCGCAACCCACAGGATTCGAGGGCATCGACAATCCGCCCGACCTGGGTGTCGAGATCCTCCACCATCTCACGATAGGCACGGGCAGCATCATTCCCCGCCAGAGCAGGAACGGTCCGGACCTCAGCCAGCCCGGATGGAGAAGGTCCCTGACGAATCGTACGATTTGCCGCGTCGCCTGGCCCCTGATACGGATAGTGTGGGGCAGGATGTGGCAGGTAAAGAAAGAACGGCTGGTCTTTGTGCCTGTGGATAAAGTCGATGCCATGCTCGGTAAGCAGGTGTGGCGCATAGCCAGGCTCAGCAACAAGCGATTGCTGCTGCCACCAGTCGTACCAGCCCTCTTGGTCGATGTGTGAAAACAGGTCGATGTTGCCCGAAACGAAACCGCTGAACTCAGCAAACCCCTGACGGGTGGGACTGAAACTGGGAGCATAGCCGAGGTGCCACTTGCCGAAGATGCCGGTGGCGTAGCCAGCCTGGGCAAGTAGTTCGGCCAGTGTCTCCTCGACGATTGGCATGCCCGCGTCTCGGTGTTTCTTTGCGGTCACCACGCCATCGATGCCGCACCGCTGTTGGTAGCGACCAGTCATCAGCGCGGCTCGAGTCGGTGAACAGACTGAACCGTTTGAGTGAAAGTCGGTCAGCCGTAGACCGGTGGCGGCAAGCTGATCGAGCCGGGGCGTCTGGCAGCGGGTTGCCCCGTAGCAGCCAAGTTCGCCATAGCCGAGGTCGTCGGCCATGATGAGCACGATGTTGGGCGGCCCGGCGGCTGCCGGGGTAGCGAGGCCGAGCAGTAGCGATGCTAGCACCGCCATATACGCCAACTGCCCGAGCCAATGGAAAGAACGGTCGGTCATGCTTGCGCTGGATCCTTTCCATCGACCCAGGGCCCCGCAAGTGCCTGGGAGTCGCGGGGCTGGAGTTCGCTGCCCTTGCTGCCGGC
>CALAZQ010000437.1 GCA_937926325.1 uncultured Planctomycetaceae bacterium
CTCCGAGCGCCGCTGACATTCCGGCATCGATTGCCGAGAAGCATCTCGGCGTGCCCCTGCAGCAGGGCCGCGCGATGCGACTGTTGTTCAACGACCGCGATCTCGACACTCCCTTCCGGACGCAAAACCCGTTCACCCTCAAACTGCTCGACCGTTTCTTCGCGGAGCTGCTTCCAGAGCACCTTCCCGCGGCCAGCCGCTCCGACGACGTCCGCGAGTCGCTCAAGCGGCTCTTGCCGTCAGGTATTTTCGAACTGACGGCGGTCGCCCGCGATCTTGGGACCTCGCCCCGGCAGATTCAGCGGGAACTCGCCGCCGAGGGCACGAGTTTCCGAGACGTGTTCAGCGACGTCCGCCGGAAACTGGCCCTGCACTATCTCGCCCGCGGCCACTCCTCGGCCAGCGATGTCGCCTTGCTGCTCGGCTACAGCGAACCGGCCGCGTTCCACCGAGCCTTCCGCCGCTGGACGGGCAAGACCCCCGCCGAATACGCCGCCGGCAAGCGGTAGCCCGCAAGCCGCGGGCACCGCTCACCAGCGGCCGGGATTCGCGTCACGAATCGGCACCCGTACGGCGGCGTCGCCGTGCAACCGCGAGCCCGCCAACGGCCAGGCCACCGGTTGCCAGAAAGGCGATCGAGGTGGGCTCTGGGACCGCGTTCACCGTCAGCGTGTCTCCGCTGCTGAACGTGGCGTTCATAATGCCATCGCCGGCGTTGATGCCCATGGAAGCGAGGGTCTGGTTTTCGAACGTCATGCTGCCGGAAATCGGTGAGCCGGAGACGTAAGAGGGTTCGATATAAAAACCATTGGATTGAAATCCAAACGCATTTCCGGCTGCGATCGAGAGACTGTCAGGGCTGAAAATGCCGCCTGTTCCAAAGGCCGAGGGGGCCACGGTCCACGGGTTCTTCGCGAAATCAGTGAGAGACGCTTTTGTCGCCACTCCATTTTGCAAGTTTACCTGCCCACCGGCTGCCGCGATCCGGTTGGTATTCGCGGAACCCAGAACGTTGAATCCGATACCGGTGAGATCGATCGAGCCGGTGTAACTGGCGACGACATCGGAACCGACCTCCTCGATGTCGACGGTAATGGCAGCTTCGGCAGCGGCGTGCAGGAGACTGGAGCACACGAGGGCAAGTGCGAAGCCGATTCTTTTCCAACTCATGAGGATTGCATGGTAGCCCAGCCGCTTTGCGTGCTTGCGGAGGGCGGCAGTTGTGGGAACGGTGATGCGATTGATCATGAAGCGATCCTTTCTCGTAGGTGAATCTTCTGGTCTCTGAACGCGGTCTCGGATGGTGTGCCTCGGGCCTGCGTTGCACCCGCAAGGCTCAAGGCTTACCACCACGTCGCGAAGAAAGTATTCCGGAATCAGCAGGCCCCGTCATTGATCTGACCCGCCAAAATCTTGACATTTCCCGCCAAACGCTGGCCGCGGTCAGGGCTCAGCCGCTGCTGCACGTGGACTTCGTGCCCAAGCTCGACGAGGGCGACATCGCCATCCAGGCGGTCCGCTTGCCGAGCGTCTCGCTCGCGACCTCGATCG
>CALAZQ010000438.1 GCA_937926325.1 uncultured Planctomycetaceae bacterium
CACTTACGAAGGATAGGGGATTTTGCGGCCGACGACGATGCCGCCGGAGGGGCGGTTGCGGAGGTCGTCGCGCCGCAACTGTTTGCAAAAGCAGCCCCGCCTGCCGCCGAAAGCATCTTGATTGCATCACGATGATGCTATGATGCTTTCATGAGAACGACGATCACGCTCGACCCTGACACCCTCGCGCTGTTGCAACGGGAGATTGCTCGCAACCGGGTGAGCTTCAAGCGGGCAGTCAACGACGCCATCCGCCGGGGCCTCACCAGCCCGCCCCGACCAACGGAGCGACACGTGGAGGTGCTGCCCTTTCGCTCGGACTACCAGCCCGGCATCGACCGCCTGCGGCTTCAGCAGCTGGCTGACGATCTCGAAACCGAAGACGCCGCCAGACAAGGTGGCAGGCAGTCGTGATCATTCCCGATGCCAATCTGATCATCTACGCCCACAACGAGGCCGACCCTGACCACGAGGCGGCGATTGCTTGGTGGCGGCGGTTACTGAGCGGGCCTGACGAGGTTGGCATTCCAGTTGTCGTCGTGCTGGCGTTTCTGCGGCTGACAACCTCCGCCCGGGTGCTGGCCAGCCCGCTGTCGATTGATGCCAGTTGCCGCCGGGTTGAAGCCTGGTTCACGGCGGCACCGGTTCGGCTGATCACACCTGGCGGGGGACACATCGACGCCCTCCTCTCCTGCCTCCGAGCTGCCGGCACGGGAGGTCCACTGACCACCGACGCCCACATCGCGGCGCTAGCGATTGAATATCAGGCTGAAATCCACACTGCCGATCTCGACTTTGGTCGCTTCCCCGGTGTCTGCTGGAAAAACCCGCTGGCCCGTCGCTAAGGACTTCGCGACCGGGCTGAAGGCGGCATAGTCGCTCGGCTCCTACCGAATCAGCCGCATGGCAGGTTGTGCAGTGGCGTGATCACCCCCGGCCAGTCGCAGGCCGAAATCCGGCCACAGACGGTCGGGAAAGTTTTCATCTACGCGATAATATCTTGAATCGGCTCAACGTGCTCCACACCGACGAGCTTCTGGTCGAGGCCGCCGAAGAAATAGCTGAGCCGATTTGGATCGAGCCCCAACAGATGCAGCACGGTCGCATGCAGGCTCTTCACATGAAAGCCGGCCTTGTCCCCATTGCCATGGCCGGGGCCCGGGGCGATCGCCGCCGCCCCCAGCTCATCGGTCTCACCAATGCTCACGCCCCCCTTCACCCCACCACCGGCCATCCACATGGTGAAGCCGAACGCGTTGTGGTCCCGACCGGTGCCCTCGGCATACTCAGCCGTCGGCTGGCGACCAAACTCGCCCCCCCAGATCACGAGGGTTTCATCGAGCAGGCCCGACCGCTTGAGGTCGGTCAGCAGCCCGGCGATCGGCAGGTCGGTGTTGCCGGCGTGGAATGCATGATTTTTGACCAGATCGCCGTGGGCATCCCAGTTGTCGTCGTTGTGGGCGCCGCCGGAATAGACCTGAATGAACCGGACGCCCCGCTCGACCAGCCGACGGGCCAGCAGACACTGGCGGCCAAAGTGGGCGGTGCGATCCCGATCGAGGCCGTAGAGCTGTTTGGTTTCGGCCGTCTCTTGCGAAAGATCGACCGCCTCGGGAGCGTGCTCCTGCATCCGCCAGGCAAGTTCGTAGGAGGCGATCCGCGCGGCCAGCTCCGAGTTGTCACCCCGGGGCAGCAGATGGGCGGTGTTGGCCTCCCGCAGGGTGTCGAGCAGGGCCCGCTGGGCCGCCAGCGGCATGTCGTCCGGTGGGGCCAGGTTCAGAATCGGGTCGCCCTGACTCCGCAGCAACGTCGCCTGATAGGTCGCCGGCATGTAGCCACTCGACCAGTTCTTCGCCCCAGAAATCGGCCCCCCCTTCTTGTCGAGCATCACCACGAAGCCGGGCAGGTTTTCATTCACGCTGCCGAGGCCGTAGTTCACCCACGAGCCGAGGCAGGGCGAGCCCGAGAGAATCTTGCCGGAGTTCATCTGCAACATCGCCGAGCCATGAATCGGCGAGTCGGCCGTCATCGAGTGGATGAAGGCGATGTCATCGACATGCTGGCCGATGTGGGGAAACAAGTCGCTGACCCACTTGCCGCACTGGCCGTACTGCTTGAACTTCCATTTGGGCCCCACCGCCCGGCTCTCGCTGCGTTCGCCGCCGCGGCCTTTGGTTTTCACCTTGATGACTTTGCCGTCCAGCGGATAGAGCGCCGGCTTGTAGTCGAAGGTATCGACATGGCTCGGCCCCCCGTACATGAACAAAAAGATCACACTCTTCGCCTTCGGGGCGAACATCGGCGGCTTGGCGGCCAGCGGATTGGCATAGGCCGTCACGCCGTCGGCGGCCCGGGTCTGCCGGGCGAAGAAACCGCCGTCAAGCAGGCCCGAGAGGGCCAGCCCCGTAAACGACGCCCCAGCCTCCCAGAAGAACTCTCGGCGGGTCCGGCGGCAGAAGCTGCCCTGCGGCTGGTGGCTGTGCAGGTTCATCGTCTCACTCCAATGTCTCTCGCAATGCTAATCGAGGTAGGCAAACTCATTGAGGTTCAACAGCAGCAGGCAATAAAGTTCCAGCGCGCGGCCGGGGCTGATGCCCTCGGTGGTTTCGAGCTGGTCGATCAGGGCGAGGCCCCGGGCGATTTCCTCAGCCGTCGGTTCGCGGACCAGGGCGATCGCAATCGCCCGCTCGACACAAGCCCGCATATCGGCGGCATCAGGGCCGCCGGCCTCGCGGCGGACCCGTTCGG
>CALAZQ010000439.1 GCA_937926325.1 uncultured Planctomycetaceae bacterium
GTGGTGGAAAACGCTACTGACGTCGTCGTTGAGGTGGAAGATCTTCACGCGATCAAGCGGCGGGCGGGGGCTGCGGAAAATGCAACAATCAACAGACCGATTTCAACCAATTTTTCGTAGCATACCGTGAGGGCAGGCCGCCGCCGAATCAAATCATTCGGTAGCCTCCCCGGAGTCGAGCAGGAGGAAATCAGCGATGGGACCAGCAGCAACCCTCACCAGCCAGTACATGTGCCCGATGGTCACCCCGGTCGGTCCGGTGCCGACGCCGCACGTCGGAGGCTCGATCATGGTCGGCACGCCGACCGTCATCGTCGGCGGGCTGCCGGTTGCCACCCTGACCAGCACCGGGATGTGCGCCGTGCCGCCCCCGTGTGTGATGGCCGTCGGCAGCGCCACCGTGCTGGTCGGTGCGATTCCGGCGATGGCCATGGCGAAACAGACCGTTCACGGCGGAATGATTGTGCAGGGGCAGCCGACGGTGATCATCGGGGGCTGAGCGAACTGCCCGCCGCATCGCCGACAACAAAGATGGGGTCGTGCCGGTCGGCGACCGATTTGGAAGAAAGTAAAAATGTCGTCCAGCCGAGCCGGCTGCCGGGATTCTGCGTGTCGTCTGCGGGGCCGTGCCGACCGAGCTGGCCGCGAGGAACCGCCTTCGCCGCAAGGGCCAGCCGGACCCGAATCTCAAAGCTCGGGCCGGCGTAGAGCCGGGCCAGATCGGCCAGAGCGGCCTGCCCCGGCGTGCCGGGGAGCAGCTGGCGGAACCGAGGCAGATCGAGCGGCCCCAGTTGCAGCTCAACGACACTCTGTACGTTCCAGACCCGGCTACCGGCAATCGCCCCGCCACCGAGCATCGTGTTCCAGCCGTCTGGATCCCGCCGGCTGCCCAGCCGCGTCTGGTCGGGGGGCTCGAGCTGCAGCCAGCGGCCGACGAACTGCCGTACCGCCACCGGCATGCCGAAGGCGTCGGCCAGCAGCAGCCGTAGCGACTCGGCGGTCCGCGGGAAGGCGGCGAAGTGGCCGGCGTAGCGGTGGACCGTCGCGTCGGGAACCGCCAACCGGTCGGTGAGTCCGCGGGTGCCGAGACCGACGAGGCAGGCGACCACCGCCGTGATCGCATCACGTGGCCCGCTTGCAGCGGTGTCCCATTCAGCAACACTGCCGCGAAGGCTTGTCCGTTCCTGCTGCACCGGCAGCCGATACTTCGCCCAGGCCCGATACAGCAGCGAGATTGCCCGCTGGTTGAAGATGTCGAGAAAGTCCCGCAGGGCCCGGTCCCGAAACCGCCGGAACCGCTCGATGATCAGCGCGGTGTAATGCTGCGGCAGCACGCCGGCCGGCCCGAACAGCCCGAAACAACTCACCTCGAGTTGGGCGGCCGGCGGCTGGCCGCCGCTTGCAGCCGCGGAGTCGAACGACGCAACCGTGGCGGCTGTCACGGGGCCTGCCGGAAAGCCGAGCCCCGGTGTCGCCCGAAACTCAACGGTCGGCCGGTCGCCCTCGGCGGCAGCCGTCGTGCCGAGTTCGGCAGCCGCCGGCAGCCCCGCCGCCTCCGCCTGCCGCCGCATCGCGTCGTCGGCCAGCCGAATGGCCTGGAACAGCTCGAATGATTCCGGGTTTGCGACAAGCTGGCCAATCAGGCCAGCTGCCGGCTGCCGGCTCGGGGCGGCCATCGCCAAGGCTCCTTGCGGCTCTCCTGTCGCCGCGACGTCGCCACCAGTCGCGTGAAGGAATTGAGGGTGACATGGCTGCCGAAGAACCGCTCCAGCAGGCTGGCGAAGAGATAGCCGGCATGATCGGCGAAGCGTTCCTCGTCGAGGTCGATCCGCACCTCGAGGCCCTGGGCGATGCCGCCGTCCGGCCCGGGCACCCGGGCCGCCACCCGGCGGCCAGTGACCCCCATCACGCCCTGGATCCACCGCTGCTTCTGGGCAAAGTCGTCGAGTTCGTCATGCAGGTACAGGCTCAGCAGTTCCCGGAGCGCGGCGGCGGGCTGGCCGTCACCAGCGTCGATCAGCGAAAGATGATTCAGCGACAGGTGCGAAAGCAGCCTCCAGGCGGCGGCCTGTCCCGGTGGATGCCGCAGCGGTCGGGTCGGCCGCTGCAGGCAGACGATCCGGCCGATCGGGCCTGCTCCATCCCGCAGCGACAGCCGCGGCCGACCGACGGCAAAGGGCAGCCCGATCGGGAGGTTACGGTTGGTGCAGGTCGCCTCGGCATGCAGCGTGAGGCCGCCGGTCATCGCCGGGCCACCGCTCGGATCGACCAACGCCACCCAGAGATCGCTGCCGGTATCGACACTGCCATCGGGACGCGGCGACCGCCTGATCCGGCGGGTTGCGGCGTAGCGGAGGTTGGTGGACCCGCCGCCCGGAGCTGGCGTCTGCGAATAAAACGGAGAGATCGGCCGGGGCCGCTCCCCCGGCCGGCCCGCCCGCAGCGATCGCAGTTCAGAAATTTCGAGGGCGGCCGGTCGGCGGGCGTCGGGCGTCAGGCAATACTCCGACTCTGCGCCGGAGATCCGCAGCGGATCGAGTCGTTGGGCAAACAGATTCACGACCGGCGTGCAGCCGAGCCTCACCGCCGTCGGCGACACCAGGCGGGAGAGGTCGCGGTCGGCCTCGGCCAGCAGAATCGAGATCTGCAGCCGTGGGCCGCAGGAACCGATCGTGGCGGCGTCGAGCCCGAGCAGATCGAGAAACAGAAACTTCTGCGGCAGGGCGAACAACTCAGACAGGAGCCGGTAGCCAGGGAATGACCTCGGGTCGCTCGGCAGGGCTGCCTCGTCCGCCTCAAACCCCGCCGCGACGAGCATTCGCGGCGGCAGCAGCCGGGCCTCGGCGGGCCGCTCCGGATCACCGACGATGATGCCGAGGCAACGGGTCAGCAGCAGTTCATAGAGGCGATAGATCTGCTGCCCGCCGCCGGCATGCAGGTGCAGCCGCAGCGAGCCGAGCGGCATCTGACCGATGGGGGTCGTGCCGTCGAGGCTGCAAAGGTCGAGCTGAAGAACCGCGGCGGTGTCAGCCGGCGGCACCTGGGGCAGGTCAAACGGCGGCTCGGCGAGCCGGGCCGCCCGCACCTCCAGCGGCCAGAGGGTGAGATTGAAGCAGGTGCTGTAAAGACAGGGCTCACCATCGACCGGTTCGGTCTCCAGCAGTGTGCCCCGGGGCAGTGGGTGGCCGCCGACAAGGGCTGCCTGCTTGCGGTCGATCGCCAGCTCGACGATCGAGAGCGACGGCACCGGCCGCATGTAGTGCGGGTAGAGCAGTTCCAGCAGCGTGTCGGAGAGCTCGGGAAAGTCATCTTCCAGCCGCTGATGCAGCCTGGCGTTCAGGAAGGCAACGCCCTGCAGCAGCCGTTCGACATGCGGGTCTTTCGAGGCATCTTCGCCAAGGCTGAGCCGGCCGGCGATCTTGGGATGCTCCCGGGCGAAGGCCGCCGTCCGCTGGCGAAGAATCGCCAGTTCCCGCTCATAAAAAGGCAGCAGGGGATCGCTCATGCTGTCGCCTCGACCCGGAAGTCTCCGCTGGTCGCATCGATCGCCGACGACAGGCGGACACCCTCCCGCAGCGGCTCAACCACCAGCACAGCCTCGATCGTGAACTGCAGCCGCCGGTCGAGCGGCCGCCGCTCGGCATCCTCGAGATCGGGGGTCACCCTGACGTCCTGCAGCCGGGGTTCGAAGCCTTCGATCAGTTCGGCAATCCTCCGGCAGAGCGTCTCGAGGTCGTGGTCTTCGCGAATCTCCAGGCTCTGCAGATCGGGCAGCCCGTAGTTGACCAGCGACGTCGCCAGTTCTTCGAGGCCTTCCGGCAACGCCCCGAGCGGCTGCCGGGCATTGAGCAAATCCTGAATATCCCGGCAGAGCCCCTGCTTGATCGACCGGATCACCTGGGCCTCGTGCCAGCGGGGCTCCTCGGACTGGTCGGGCCGATCGTCGAGCAGACGGTCGAGCAGGCTGGGCAGAAGCTCATCGCGGCTGCCGGGCCTGCCGACGGCGGCGAAGCGACCAGAGGCGGCTGGTGATGGCGACATGTGGCTGTTCCGGCTGTGGTCTTCCCGGTCGGTCTTTTCGGACGTCCTGCTTGAGCAGTCAGCTGGTGCCGAACTCGACGCGTTCAAGGTCGAGCATGTCGATGGCGTCCTCGCCATCGACCACAAACAACCGCCGGCCAACGCCGATTGCCGCTTCGTCCTCGCCGCCGAGAAAGTCGGTCCGCCGGCCCAGTCGCGACGCGTCGTCGGCGGTCGCGAGGCTGCCGTACACCGCCGGCAGACAGACCTCGGCTTCGAACGCCTCCGGAACACACATCTGCCCCTTCCGCCAGATCAGGTCAAGCGGCCGCTGCGGCGGGCTGAAGCTGATCGAGGCCACCCGGCCCATCGGAATCCAGTAATACTTGCCGGTCTGGGTCAGCACCTCGAAGACGCCGGCGGTGAGGTCGTCGAGGTCGCGAAAATCCGTAAAGGCCCGGTCGCCGCTTGCGGTGCCGGCCAGACGGCCGGGCAGGGCCGGCCGGGCGGCTTCGGCGGCAGCCACCGTCGCGGCCGCGGCGGCCGCTTCTCCACCGCGGTGCTGGACAAAGGCCCGCAGCTGTTCGCGAACCGGCTCGTCGGCGCCGTCGAGCAACTCTGGCACCCGCCCCTCGTCGAAAAACTGCCGCCGGGCCGCCTCGGCCCGCAGCAGCTGCCGGATCGGCGTCGCCGCCACAGCCGCCCGCGGCTCCAGGCTGATCAGCGCGTCGAGCTGGCCGTCGGCTCGCTCGGTTTCTCCAGCGAGAATCAGCAGCTCAGCCAGCAGCCAGCGGGCCTCGAGATCGCCCGGGGCCCGTTTGACGGCTCCCTCGGCGGCGGCGATCGCGGCGGTGAGGTTGCCCGCTGCAAGCAAATCACCAGGACTGTCCATCGTCAGCTCCTCAAGAGAGGCGGTCGCGGCCGCTTCTCAGCGGCTCTCCTGCCGAATAACCGTGGTCACCAGCCTGAGTGTGGCATCGATTTGATCAAGTTGAAAGTGGGGTTGCAGATGCATCACCACCCGATAGGCACCAGCGGTGCCCGGCTCCTCACGAACCTGGACCGCCCCGGCCCGCAGTGGCAGTCGCGCCCGGACTTCCGGTGAGGCCCGGTCATCCGGCGTGACGTACTGGTTGAGCCAGTCGTTGAGAAACCGCTCCAGCTCTACCGGCTCGGTGAACGAGCCGAGTTTGTCCCGCATGATCACCTTCAGGTAGTGGGCAAACCGGGAGACGCAGAGCACGTACTGTAGCATCGCCGAGATTTTCGCGTTGGCGTTCGCCTCGGGCTTGTCGAACCGCTCCGGCTCGTGCAACGACGGATTGACATGAAAGATCGCCCGGCCATCCACGCCGGAGGCACACAGCGGGATCAGTCCGGCCTGCTCGAGCTGCACTTGGGCGGCATCGGTCACCACCACCTCGGCCGGCCCCCGGCCGGCCTCGCCCGGCCGCAGCCCCGCAAAGCTGTCGATCGGCAGATGTTCCACCTGCCCGCCACCGGCGAAGCCCCGCGAACCACCCCGAATGTCGGCAAACCAGCCGGATCGGCCAAACTCGTGCAGAATCACCGAGGCCAGCGGCCAGATCGCCCCGATCCAGAGCCTCGTGCCGTCTTCCTGCTCGCGATACCGGAAGCCGCGGTCGGCGAAGGAACGCTCCGCCGCCGCCGGTGCGTCGGCTGAGCCAATCCAGCCGTCATAGGGCAGCCGGCCGAGCACACCCGGCAACGGCAGACCGACGAACCGGCTTTCCTCCCGCCTCCGCAGGCTCCGCCACTTCGCAAACTCAGCCGCCGACTGGTACTGCCGCAGGTCGTTGAAGGTGTTGATCCGGTCAAGGCTGTCGATGCCCATCAGGCTGGCCGCCGGCCGCGTCAGGAGCGGCGCGAAGGCCGCGGCAGACACCTCGGAAAGGCCGGTGAGCAGATCGACATCGTCGGGATGGCGGCCGAACTCGTAGTCGGCCAGCAGCAGGCCGAAGGGGGTGCCACCGGCGGTGCCAAACTCCTCCTCGTAGATTTTCCGCCAGAGAGCGGACCGGTCGAACTCGACAGCCTTGTCGCGGTCGCGGGCGAGTTCCCGCTTGCTCACATTGAGCAGTCGCAGTTCCACCCGGCCGCTGCCGTCGCCGGAGGTGTCGGCAGAACTGGCGGCCTCAGTCAGCCACTGCACTCCCCGCCAGGCGGCCTCGAGCTGCCGGAACCGGGGGTGATGAAGGATCGCATCGACCTGGCCGCCGATCGCCTCATCGAGGCTGGCGATGTCTTCGCCAAGCAGAGCCGCCAGGTCATCGCGGTCGACCCGTTCACCGGGCGGAATCCGCGTCGCCGCCCAAGCCCTCAACAGCTCGGCCGGACTGCCGGCAGCCAGCAGTCGATCGGCCAGGGGCCGCCCCGACGTCTCGCCGGGGCCGGGGGCGATGAACTGCTCGGCGAGCAGCCGGGGCAGCGGTGTCTCTGCCGCCGGAAGCAGCCGCTCGGCCGGGTGCTGAAAAATTTCGACTCGAGAAGCCGAGGCGGCTGACGAGGTTTCCATGGCGGGGCGGGGGTCTCTGCTGCCGCGGGACAAGTCGCCGACCGGGGAACCAACGTCACCGGAACGGCCGGTCAGCCGCCCTTCGCAAACGATGGAATCTTGGCGACCATTCGCATGCTCGTGGTGAGTTCCTCAAGCTGCAGCCAAGGCCGCAGCCAGGCGACGGCGTTGTAGCTGCCCGGCGCCCCGGGCACCTCTTCCACTTTGATCGCCGCCTCGGCGAGCGGATAGCGGGCCTTGACCTCATCCGAGGGATGCGGGTCGGTGGTGACATAGTTGGAAATCCACCGCGACAGCCAGTCCTCGCAGTCCTGCCGCTCCATGAACGAGCCGATCTTGTCGCGGGCGATCACCTTGAGGAAGTGCGCGATCCGCGAGGTCGCCATCATGTAGGGCAGCCGAGCCGAAATCGCCGCGTTGGCGGTCGCCTCGGGCCGATCGTACTTCTTCGGCTTCTGCACCGTCTGTGAGCCGAAAAAGACGGCATAGTCGGTGTTCTTGTAGTGGCACAGCGGCAGGAAGCCGAGCTTCGACAGTTCCGCTTCCCGGCGGTCGGTGATGGCGATCTCGGTCGGGCACTTCATCGCCATGTCGCCGTCGTCGGCGGTGAAGATGTGGGCCGGCAGCCCCTCGACCTTGCCGCCATTCTCGGCCCCACGGATCGCCGTGCACCAGCCGGTCTTGGCAAAGGCGTCGGTCAGTTGGGCCCCGAGCACGAAGGCGGTGTTCATCCAGGCATAGTTCTCGTGGGGCACCGGCTTGGCGTTGCCCTGCTCGTCGAGTTCGACCTCTTCGAAGTCGAACGCTTCGACCGGCTTGGTGTTCTTCCCGTACGGCAGCCGCGACAACGACCGCGGCATCGTCAGCACCATGAACCGCGAGTCGTCAGAGTCGCGGAAGCTCCGCCACTTGGCGTACGACTCGTCGAGGAAGATCTTTTCGAGATCCCGCGGCTTGGAAAGCTCCGCGAAGCTCTCGAGGCCCAGCAGGGCCGGATCGGCCGCCGAAATGAACGGGCAGAAGCCGGCCGCCGCAACCTGCGACATCTTCGTCATCAGGTCGATGTCTTCGGGATGATTGGTGAATTCATAGTCGCCGATCAACGCGCCGTAGGGCTCACCGCCCGGCGAGCCAAACTCGGCCTCGTAGATCTTCTTGAAGGCCTGGCTCTGGTCGAACTCAACCGCCTTGTCGAGATCCTTGAACAGTTCCCGCTTTGAGGCGTTGAAGACCCGCAGCTTGAGCTGTGCCCCCGTCTCGCTGTTCATCACCAGATGGTGCAGGCCCCGCCAGCTGCCCTCGAGCTTCTGGAAGGACTCGTGGTGCATGATTTCCGAAAGCTGTGTCGAGAGGGCGGTGTCGATCGCCGCGATGGCCCGATTGATCGAACGGGTCACGTTCTTGTCAAAGTGAACGGTTCCCTCGAGCGACTGCTCGACGAGCGAGCGAATCAGCTCGTCCCGCCGCGGCTTTTCGACCGCCTTCGGCATCATTTGGGTGATCTGGTCGAGCAGGCCCGCCGAGGTTTCGGCGGCTGCCGCGGCCGCCTGCTGCTGGGTTTCGCCGGTGCTCATGTTGCATCTCCTTCGGGCTTGTCACCGCCGGCCGCGTCCTGCGAACCACCAATTCCCATTTCACCCGCCAGTTTTTTCATGGCGTCGTCACTCTGAAGAATCTTTTCGAGTTCCGACTCGAGGCCGTCGGCCCGGTCAACCGCACTGAGTAACTCCCGCAGCCGGTTCCGCGTGTCGAGCAATTTGCGGAGCGGCTCGACCTGCTCGACGACCTTGGCCGGCTCGAAATCCTCGATCGATGAGAACTTGAGCTGCACCGCCATCTCGCTGCCGTCGTCGGCGAGCGTGTTGGCCACCCGCATCTCGAGGCCGGGCGTCATCCGCCGCATCACCTCGTCAAAGCTGTCACGATCGATCGAGACGAACTTTCGATCCTTCAGCGGCTTGAGCGGCTCGGTCGGGTTGCCCGAGAAGTCACCCATCACGCCGACGACAAAGGGCAGGTCCTTGACAACCGTCGCCCCCTCGGTCTCGACCTCGTAGGTGATGTGCACCCGCGGCTTACGAACCCGCGTGAGTTTTTTCTGAACCGATTCCGGCATGTCCGTAGCCTCACGATCACTGGGGGCAGGGAAGAAACCGACGGCGACCGGCTGCATCGTCACCGACCAGGCAGGCCGCGTCAAGCTCCTATCCGAATTCTCACGGATCGCGTCGAAGCAGCGTTCGGCCGCCCCGGGGGCGTCACTCGTCGTTCTCAGCCGTCGCCTTGATTCCGACGAACTTGAACAACGCCTCGATCGCCGAACCGTCGGCAATCAGCTCTTCGTAGTAGGCCGCCCGCGGCAGCCGGCCGAGCCGGACGATGTTTCGAATCTGGGCCGCCAGCAGGCTGTGGGGGTCGTGCTTCTCAAAAAAACCGGCGATCTGTTCGAGCTGCCCGAATGCCTGTTCCCGGGTCTGCGGCGGGCCGGCGGAACCGCCCGCCGCGACGGCCACCGGACCGCCCGCCGCCTCGGGTTCTGCCTCGGTCACCGCGTCGGCCTCGGCACTCACCGTCACCACCGGGGCAAAGCTGCGGATGGCGGCGTCGCACTCCTCGAAGAATGACCGCAGCGGCGTCACCGGAATGACCGCCTTGCCGTCCGAGACGGTCGAAACCGCGTCGCAGAGCTGCTCCCAGGCTGCTGCCGCCTGCTGCAGCTCACGATAGTTACTGGTCAGAAAGTCCGGGTCGGTCGCCTCGACGGCCGCTGCGAAGGTTTCCGGCGCGATGCCGCCCCGGGCGACCGCCAGATCGATTTTTTCCGAATCGGTCTCGCCAAGCAGATCGCGACTGCTCTTCCAGTGGCAGAGGCCGAGCGATTCGCCGGCCCGGTCACGGGTGAGCGGCACCCGCAGGAGCGCCGGCTGCAGCAGCCCCTCGGTGTCGAGCCCGGACAGCCGCACGAGCGGCATCGACCGTTCCTCGAGCAGCGCGGCCTCGTCGGCCGGGCCATCGTCGGGATCGGGCACCGGGTAAAGATCGTTCCAGGCCGCCTCGACCATCGTCTGGGCCGCGGTGAACCCGGCCGCCAGCCCGGCGAAGCCATCGGTCCGGGCGACGGCCTCGATCAGGAGCGCCGCGACGCTGGTGTCACGGGAGCGGTCGGTGAGCGTCTCGATCGCCTCATCCCGCAGCCTTCGCCAGATCGGGATCGCCGCCGGCCAGCCCCCCTCCGAGCTGTCGCCCTCATCGGCATGCCGCTCGATCCGCCGGGCCTCCTCGCGGAGGTCGCGGAGCGCCGAGCGAATCCGCCGGCCCGCGTCATCAATCTGCAGGTTGATGCCCCCGGGGTGCTCGCCCTCCAAGGGCTGCCTGAGGCGTTCAAGATCGATGGTGAAAGAGCAGGGCATCGAACCACGGCTGCAGCGGAGGGACCGGGAACATTTCGGCCGGCACCGATATCGTCGTCACCAGGCCACTCTCCAGACGATAATTCCCGCAATCGCCAATACCAGCAGCAGATTCAGGATTTTCAGCGCTGTGGCAAGCCGCCGGTTCCGGGTTTCCCGCCGCCAGCGAGCGGGCGTCCACTCCAGCTCGCCTTGCAGCGGCACGAACCGTTCGAACATGCCCCGCAGGAACCCCCGCCTGGCGGGATCGACCGCCGTGGCGGCCAGCAGGCTGCCGGCCAGCAGCGGCGCGGTCTCGCCATGCGACGAATGGCCGAGCAGCTCGGTGAAAAATGCTTCCAGGCGACCCACGACGACGATGCGGACGTCATAGAGCAGCCCCATCAGGGACCGGTTGAACGACGGCTGGCCGGCCAGCCTGGGGTCGAGCAGGCTGCGGGCGGTCAGGTCGAGCAGGGCCCCGGCCGTGTGGGTGGCGAGCCCCGCGGGTAACGCCGAGTCGGCCGTGAGATTGAGCGGCAGCCAGCCGCCCAAAGCCCTGGCGCGATCGGCTGCTGGAAGCTGGCTGAGCAGATTGTCGAAGCCGCTGAGCTGTTCGGCCCCGCTGAAGACCGGCAGCAGCGGCGCCCGCAGCCCCAGCGTGGTACTGAGCACCGAGACGTCCTCCGCCACCGCCGCTCCGGCGGCAGCGTAGCTGGATGCGTCAGCCCGGCCGGCGATCGGAACGAAGGCGATCACGCCATTGATTGCCGCGACCGGCTGCCGGGCGTTGACCAGCCGCTGGCAGAGTGCGACGAGCCGGTCGCTCGCCTGCTCGCGGTCGGTGAGGCCGAGCGGTGTCGGGGTGGAATGATCGACGGCCGCCCGTAGCCGCCCGGCCACGACCGCAGCCTGGCCGATGGTGGAGAGACAGATGAAAACCGCCTCGTTGCCGGCGTAGACATGCAACGGGCTGCCGCCCGCCGGGGCCGCCACGACCAGAAACGGGGTTGCCGCCTCCTGCATGATCGCCCGCTCGCCTTCGGCGCCATCACAGCCGAGGACCAGAAAGACCGGCGTGTTGCGGAGGTCGATCTGCTGCCGGTTCAGCTGGATGACCGCCTCCTTCCAGGCGGCGTCGATGTCGGGCCAGCGAACACTTTCGTGCTGCAGCCAGAGCCGGGCCGCCTGATAGACCAGCAGCGGCACGATCACCAGCAGGGCCAGCAGGGCCAGCAGCTTGCCGACGCTCCACCAGGCGCGGAACAGCTGCCCGCCCCCGGCGGCAAAGACCGCGGCCAGGGTCAACAGCACCACCAGCAGCTGCAGCGAGGCGACCGCCCAGCCGATTCGCGCGGCCAGCGACAGGTTGAGAAACCGCTTTGCCAGCCAGCTCGCGAAATCGATCGGCAGCAGCAACAGCCGCTTGAGCAGTTCCATCTGATTGCCGAAGGGGTGTTGGGACGGCGGGCCTGGCGGCGGCCGGTCGGGGAAATGGATCAGGCGAGCCAGAAGGCCCACCAGGCGGTGATGCCGAGGATGGCGGCGAGCACCACCAGCAGCACCGACTGCCAGAGCAGCGACAGGCTGCCGTAGAGGGGCGGTGCCCCGGCGAGGGCCGCCGCCTGCGCGGGCAGCGAGGGCCGGGTCTCTTCGTTGCGGATGAATCGGCCGTTTGATCGCAGCCAGGCTTCGAACTCGTCGGGCTGCTCCCGGAGGATGCCCCGAAAGCCCATCAGCACGGCCGCCACGTAGAAATGGATGGCGTCGGAAAGTGGCAGGGCGGCGGCCCGTTCCGCCCGCTTGTAAAACTCCGTGGCCCGGGCCCGGCTGCCGAACAGTTCCACCTCCATCGCATGGTTCTCCCACCACGATTGGCCCGGCCAGTTGATATCGACAATCAGCAATTCATCGACCACCGCCGCCAGCGCGTAGCTGGCCAGCTTCCACTCGTCAGCCCGGGGGCCCCGCAGCCGGGCCTCGGCGGTGGCGAAGGCCTGCTGCAGTCGCATCCGCTCCTCTTCGGCAGCCGCGGTCTGCCGGCGCTCGGCCCGGCTGAACAGGTCGAGGACATGCTGCATCAGGGGCAGGCCGGCCGCTGCAAATTCGGGAGTCATCGACTGGGCTCCTTGCCTGGTGGCTCCTAGCTGGGGACGGCAAAGAGGGCGAACTCGAGGCTGACCCTGCGGCTGTTGAAAATCACCTCCAGCCGCCGCTGCCCGGGAAGGGAATCGGCGTTGACCACCGACGAGTCCCGGACCCGGATCGCCAGATTCTGCGTCTGCTGCACCGACTGGTAGGCGGGTGAGCCCGATCCAATCCGATAAAAGAGCCAGCCCGACGATCCCGGCAGGGCCCGAGGGGCATGGTCGACCGGCTGCAGTTCAAGACCCGGCAGGCCGAGCTTGAACAGCCGATCGACCTCCTCGCCGCTCCCGAGCTTCCAGTCGAGATGAGCGTTGCCTGAGAGGAGCCGGTCGCATTCCTCCTCCGGCAGATCGCCGCGGAGCACGCCGACGTAGGTCTGCCAGTCGCTGCCGAACCACTTCGGCTCGTAGGCAACCGACAGCTGGGCCGGCCCACTGCCGACAAAGTATCGCTGTTCAAACTCGAGCGAGACCACCCGGCCGATCATCCGCTCGAGCAGGAGCTTGACCTGCCGGAAGATGCCGGCGAGGTCGTCGTGATCATAGACCGGCAGTTCCTCGAGCTTCCGGCCCGGCTCAAAAATCGCCAGCTGGCCCGCCACCCGGCAGAGCTCGGCATAGGCGGTCCGCGGATGGATGCCGGCCGCAAAGGCAATCGTCCGCAGCACGGCCTGCGACTCGAGCAGTTTGGAGAGCATGATCAGCCGGTCGAGATCGCCCGGCTCTGAACTGGAGAAGCCGACCTGCCGCGAGACCGCCTGCTCGGCCAGCACATCGACCTTGCGGCTGACCATGTCATAGACGCTGCGGACGATATCGCGACCGAGTGGCGGCCAGGCGTCGATCGCCAGCACGGGCGGGAAGTAGTCGGGATCGATCTCCGGCGGCGATTCACGGTCGCCCGCCCGGCGGATCTGGGCGATCGGCAGCAGTTCGAAGCCGGAGAGGTCGTCGGTCGAAAGCTTGAGCGTGACGTTGAGCCGGCGGAACTCCAGTTCTTGGTCGTTGCCCCCGGCGGTTTCGTCCTGCACGCTCTGCCGCACGATCTGCGTCCGGCTGCGGTCCGCCGCTCCGGGCGGGGCGACGTTGGCGGCGGCGGGGTCGTACCGTGGCACGGCGAGAAATACCCGCACCGTATCGACCTGCTCGAGTTCCCCGCCTACGGTGGCGACCAGCTTCTCAAGATCGGCCGCCACCGGCCGGAGGTTCAGCCGGTCCGGCTCCTCGCCCGCTTCAAGCCAGATCAGTGTGCCGTCCCGCAGCCGCGCCCGGCAGCTCCGTAGCTGGACCTGACGGCTGGCGAGCGCCGTGGGATCGATCTCAAGCTTGACCAGCCCGTAGCTGCACGGATCGGTTGCCGCCAGTGACACGCCCGCCCGCTCGTTCCAGCAGCGTTCCTGCGCCTGAAAATGATGCGGTCTGAGGAACAGTCCTTCCGACCAGTGAACCGGCAGATGTCTCATGGCTGGGGCCGGGTAATGGCACCGCTGCGGGATGGGGAGCAGGAACGACTCGCGACACACCTAGGATGATACCAGACAAAATGAACGAGTCATCGCCGCCTTCCTGATGAAAAACGATAAACTCCCGGCCGAAGGCGAAGGCTTCTTCCGGCCGATGCCAGATCGTCAACCAGTGCCTCGCCGCAGCGTCCTTGAGCGATGACGTCCATGCCAAACCAGCCGGCGTTCAGCGGCCCCGCTGCCCCCGGGGGCGGTCGGCGAACCAGCTGGCGGGCGGCAGCGGGCCGGCCGGCGGGCAACTGGCGGCTGCGGCGGCTCGGCCTCGTCATCGGACTGGTAACTTCGGCCGTCATCGCTGTCGGCGTTGTCGCCAGCCTGCTGCTCGCGCCGTTTTACGCCTGGCGTTCCGGCCTCGTGGTGCTCGCTGTCGATGCCTATTCCGTCGGCACGGTCGAACCGCTCCCCTTCGCGGCTGAGGATGCCGCCGGCCTGCGGGCGGCGCTGGCCGGCGGCGTGGCCGCGGGGGAGGTGCTCGAGCCCGTCGATCTCGCCGACCTGACCGCAGCCGACAGCCTCAGGTCGGGCGTCGGCCCCCGCTGCCGCAAGCTCCCGCTGCGGCGCAAGGACGTGCTCATCGCCTACCTGAGGGGCCAGTGCCTGGTGCCACCCAATTCGTCCGAGGCTACGGCATCCAATCCGTACGCTGGCCGGCCCTGCCTGCTGGCCGCCGACTGTCAGATCGCCGGCAGCAGCCCCAAGGAAATAGTGCCGATCCGCGACGTGGTCGAGGCGATCGGCTCCGCCTCGCCGCTGACGACGCTCGTCGCCCTCGACCTGGGATCGATCGGCTGGGAACCGCGGATCGGCGTGCTGGCCAGTCTGGTCGGCCGGCAACTCGACGCCGAGTTTGCCCGACCGCAGCAGGAGGCGAGTTTTTCCAACTGGGTCATCGGCTCGCACGACCTGTTCGAGTCGTCGCTCGCCCACTGGCCCTCGCGGCGGACGCTGTTCGCCCGGGCGGTTGAACTTGCCCTGGCCGGCACCGCTGACCAGCAGCCCTGGGGCAACGGGAATGCGGTGATCGAACTCGATGAACTCGCTCGCTTCGTCACCGCGCAGACCGCCGCCTGGGCCCGGCAGCTCTCCGCCGGCCGGCTTCATCAGCGGCCGGTGATCTGGAAGCTCGGCGTCGGCCGGGTCGCGGTTACCGACATTCCGCCGGGGATCGCGCTGAGCCGGGTGGTGGCCGCGACCGACGAGCCCGCGGCGACCGACCCGCCGGCGGACGAAGATCCAGACCAACCGCCGTCATCGCCGGCCGCCAAGACCGGACAAGCCGCCTTTCGCTCCGGCCGCCCCCGGCTGCCGCCACCACCCGCGGCCCTGCTGCTTGCCGGCCTGCTTGCCGCCGATGATGGCCCGGCGTTCCCCCAGGCTGCCCAACCGGCCGCAAAACCGACGCCGGCTCCCGCCGCCAAGCAGGCAGACCCGCCCTCACCAGGTTCGCCACAGTCGGCGGCGGCCGCAGTGCCGCCGCCGCGGCAGCCAACAGCCGACGGCCGACAGCCCGCCGCGGAATCGGCCTGGGAGCTTCTCGACCGCATCGGAGCACGCCGGCAGAACCAGCCCCGGTCGCCGCCCGGGCTGGCCGACCAGCCGCCGGTTCCGCTCGACTACGCCCCGCATGTCTGGCGGGCAATCCGCGGCCGAGTCGCCTCGCTGGCAGTCAGGACGGCCGCCTCGGATCAGCCAGCCGCAGACCAAACCGCCGCAGTGCTCCGCGGCCTGCGGGCCCTGACCAAAGACGACCCGCAGCAGCAGCGTGCCGCCCTGCCGGGAATGCTTGAACGGCTGGCGACCAGTCGCCGGGCAGCCGACCGCGGCGGCTTCTTCCGCAGCTGGGCCGCCGCTCCAGGACCGCTGCGGCGGGCCCTCGTTGTCCGCAACGATGCTGTCGACAGCCTGCTGGGAGTGATCGGCCTGGTCGGCACGCTGTCCGGCGGCAGCGGCATGCCGGCGATCGACCCGGTTGTCATGACCGATTCGATCGATCAGCTGCGGGCCCTCTCGGCCCGGATCGAGCGGGTGCCGCTCCGGAACGGGGCAAGCTCCCCCGGCAGAATCGATCCGCTCGAGACGGCCACCGACGCCCTGGCGGTGCAGATGGCGATGCTGCAGGAGATCACGGGACGGTTCGTGGCGGCGCAGGTTCGCCGGGTGGAGCAGGGGGGGCTGGTCTTCTCCACCGATGCCGTGACGGCAGCTCTGGCGTTGCCGGGAGGCGGTTCCTCGGGCAGGCAATCGCTGCTCGAGGCGATTGCCGCAACGAACACTCAGACGGACGAGCCCCCCCAGCCGCTCCTCGCGACCGCCACCAGTCTGCCTCTGCCGGCCGATGCCTGGCCGGTCGGCGGTGAAGAGCTGGCCAACATCGGCCAGCAGGCCGAGATTCTGCTTGACCTGCTCGATGCCGCCGGCCTGCTCGCCAGTTCGAACGTGCCGCCACCGGAGCCGCTGGCGGATGTCGTGGAAGCCTGGCAGCGGGCCCGCAAAGCGATCGAACCACTCACCGACGCGGTCGTCTCCGACACCGAGGCCGTCGCAGCCCTGCTGCGGGCGGGCGGGGCGATCGCGGAGACCTTTGCCGAAACCGCAGCAGCCGCCGATCGGCTGGCCGACCTCTCCAACCAGACGCGGGCCGACGACCGCATCATGGCCGTCTACCGCATCCTCGACCAGCGGGATCTCGAGGCGGTCGCCAGCCCGGCAACGCTCGGTTTCATCCGCCGGCAGGCAGTCACCCCGGCCGGCGTCGCCCTCGTCACCGAGACCAACCAGTTGCCCGCCGTCGGGCAGCCGCTGCCGGTCAGGCTGGTTCCGGGCGGCTCCGAGCCGCCACCAGCAGGAGCGAATATCAGGCTGGTGTACGACCCGGCGGTGCTGGCGGTGCGGGTGGCGGGGGGCGAACGGCTTGACGCCGACCGACAGGTGCCCTGCCGCGGCCTGCCCTTCGCCGAGGACGGCCTGCCGCTCGAGGTTGTCGCCCAACGCGAGACGGCCCGCGGGACCGCCGACAGCACAGTCATCACCGTCACGCTCGAGGTCGGCAAAACCCGCGAGCTGAGCACGCTCAGGCTCGCGCTCCCGGCCGACCGTGAGCTTGGCCTGGAGGTGCGACGGCGACCGACCGCCGACGGGCGGCAGGCCTGGCTCCGGCCGGCGGCCACCGAGATCGTGGACAAACCCGGGCCGCCCACCGCGACGACGGTTCTGCCGCTGCGGCACCTGCCGGGCCGGACCACCAGCTGGGAGGCTGCCGTCGTCAACCCTGCCGACATCGCCCGCGAATTCGCCATCGAGGTCTATTCGGTGCCGTCCTCGCCGGAGGCGGGTCAGCGGACCGCCGCCTGGGCGGAGGCCCGCCGCTGGCTGCTTGAAGGGGGTGACAACCCCGGACTCGTTTCCCTGGGCGAGCTGAAGAAACTCAACGTCGCCGCCGGCGGCCGGGCGGCGGTCAGCCTGCCACCACCGCCCGCCCCCGAGCAATTGCCCGCCCCGACTGGCAGCGAACCGCCAGCCCCCCCGCCGCGGCCGGCACCGGTCGGCCCCGACCTCGCCCTGCTGATCCGGGAACAGACCGCCGGCGAGCCGGCCCGCCGCTGGCTGCACCGGCTGCCGCTGCTGGTCGAGCACCCCCGAGCCTGGCTCGAGGCGACGGCCACCTGGCAGCGCCGAGACCGGTCGATTGCGATCAGCATCGAGCCGGCCGCCGCTGCGGACCTCGCGGCGTTGGAAGTCCGCTGCGAACTGACACCGCTGGGGGCGGCACCGGTGGCTGGCCGGCAGCCGGTATCGATCCGCCGGCGGGCGGTCTCACTTGGTGGTGGTCGCAGCGCCGGCAGCCTGCTGGCAACTTACAACGGGAGTGACAAGGCCGGCACGGCCTGGCTCAGCGTGGCGGTTGACGGCTATCCACGGGCCCTCGTCTTCGCCGTTGAATGTTCGGCCGCCAGCGACGGCCGCCCCCAGCAGCCGCTCGCCGACTGGCGGTCGGTCAGCTTCCGTGAGCCCGCCGAGCGAAAGTCCCGCTGGCAGGCGCCCCGCGATACCGTGCCGCTGGTGCTCGAGGTCGATGCCCCGGCTGACGCCGTCAGCCCGCTGCCGCCGGATGCTGCTGAAGCCGGTGAGCAGCCGCTGGTCGCCCTCGATCTGCGGGAGATCGGCGGTGCTGCCATGGCGGCCGAGCCGACCCGCATCTGGTCAGCCGTGACCGATCGGCAGTTCCGCTACCGGCCGACCAAGCCGGAGCCGGGGGCATTCCTGGCGATCGAAACGACCGTCAGCGACTGGAATCTCGAGCCGCCCAGCGGCGGGTTCATCGATGTCAATGTCGAGGCGGAAGCAAGCCTCCGGCTGCCGGGCGGACAGGCGCCGCTCTCCGATCGGCGGCTGCTCGTGTTCGATGGTCGGGCCCCACGCATTGAGCTTCCGCCGCAGGTCAATGCGGTGGTCGGCCGCCGGCTCGCGATTCCGATCCGCGTGCTCGACGATCCTCGCGAGGGCTTCGGGGCGGCGGAAGGGGTGGAGATTCCCGGCGTCACCGGCGTCCGGCGGGTCGACTGGGCGGTCGATCGAAAAGGTGACGGCAAGCCGGAGGCCTGGCAGCCCGCCGTCGGCCTCGGGGGTGGGCGGTACGAATTGCGGGTCGATACCAAACAGCTCCCTCCCGGCCGCCGCACGCCGCTGCTGGTGCGGGCGATCGACCGGGTCGATAACGCCGACGCTCCCGCCCGCCTCTGGCTCGACACCGCGGCAATGGAGGCCAAAAGCCAGATCAGCGGCCGGGTCACCCTCGATGGCCGCGGCGAGCGGGGGCTGACGATCCGGCTGGACGGACCGACGCCGGCCGGTCCGGTCCGGTCGGGGAAGGACGGTCGCTTCGAGTTCAAGCAGCTGGAGCCGGGCAGCTACACGCTGCGGGCCGAGGGGGCGGTTCGCAACCAGCTCTATCGCGCCGAACCGCAGCCGGTCGCCGTCGAACCGCCGCCGGCTCCGGCCCCGCGGGTCACCCTTGAACTGAAGCCGCGGTAGCGGCCGGTCGCGGCTGTCCGGCGTGGGGCTGCGGCTCGACTGTTGGCGGTTGCGGCTGCTGCCCGACCGCGAACAGGCGGCACGATCGGCGCAACCCTCCTCGTTGCCGGCCCGGGCAAGCCGGCCTCGGGCGGCGGTCGATCTCACTTTCATAACAGGAGCCCGCGAACGCGGCAGGGAATGCTGCCTGGCGGGCGGGGTGCGCGGTCACGCGGCAAGGGAAGGCCGCGGGAAATCAGAATGGACGGAGATGATCCCCTTCGCCACAGTGAGACGGCTGTCAGCCGGGCGGGCCCGGCTTGGGGCGGTCTGCTGCGCTGTGGCGGTCATGGTTGCGGCTGCCGAAGCCCGGGCCCAGACCGGCACCATCTGGAGCTTCCTCGGATTCGGCGCCGCCCAGAACTCGTCCGATCCGGCAATCGCCGCCGCGGCAAAGGCAAAGGCGGCGAAGCACAAGATCTGTAAAAAGAAGAAGGCGCTGCAGTACCTCTCCGGTCTCGGCTGCACCCCCGAACGGCCCGAGGTGGCCGAGGCGATCCTGGCGGCCATGAGTGATCCTGACGAGCCGGTGCGGTACGAGGCGGTCAAGGCGGTCCTGATGACTGCCGGCGACTGCATGTCGGCCGAGCAGAAGAAGGCGATGCGGAAGGCGCTCGGCTGCCACGAGGCCTGCAAGATGGCGAAGCTCAAGTTCGACCAGGCGATTCACCAGTGCCTCGACCGGCTCTGCGGCAAGGCCCCGCCCAAAGAGCACAAAAAACTCAGCGAGCTCTGCAGCCACTGCAACCTGTTCGGCGGTGAAGACTGTCCCGACCCGGCAAAGACCGAGCCGAAGGACTGCGGCAAACGCCGCGGCACCTGCTGCACGCCCGAGATCAGGGCCAAGCTGCAGGAACTGGCCTTCGGCCGCGACGAGAACGGCTGCTTTCTCGAACGCAGCACCCGGGTGCGGACGGCAGCCGAGCAGGCCCTCACGGCATGCAACGCCTGCGCCGGCGGGGCCTGCCAGCCTGGTGCCGGCGTCATCACCGGCTGGCGGGAGATGCCGCCGGAGGAGCAGCGGGAACTTGGGCCCACAGCCGCTGATCGCGGCGGCTGGGGGCAGCCGGCCGACAGCTTCTGCCGCCCCTTGCCGCCCCCCGGCAGTTCAGCCCAGCCAACCTGGGCTCAGCCGACGCCTGCAGCCGCCCCACCGCCACCGTCGGGTGCCTGCCCCGACTGCCAGCCCGGCGCGGACGTCCGGTTCGACCCGCCGCTGATGCTGCCCGAAGAGCCGATCCTGATGCCGGAGGCCTCGCGTCCCGGGCTTCCCCCGGCCGAACCGATTCCGCCACCGTCGGCCTGGGCCCCCCCGGCCTGGCAGTTGCGGCTGGCGATCGAACCGCCGCGCTCCCCGCCGCCCCCAGTCAGGCGGAGCCCCGCAGCCCCTGCCGAGACCTTTACACCCAAACCGGGCGAGATGCCCTGGATGCTCCGCGGAGGACCGAGCTGGTGAGCATTCGCCTCGTGCGGTTCTCAGCCGAAATCCGATTCCTCCTTTCCTACCGACAGCTGCCAAGCCGATGCCACCCCTGACACCACCATCCAAACGCCGAAGCGTCCCGGCCGGTTTTCCCGGTTCGGCCGGATCCGCCCCGGCGCTTGGGCATGAGTCGTGGCGGGTGGAGCCGGAGCACCGCAGCCCCAGCCGGAACGCCTGGCTGTTGCTGCGGCGACTCTCGGTGACCGGCCTGACCCTGCTATTGGCCGGCGTGCTGATCTGGCTGCTGTTCTCGCTGCGGCACCAGGTGCCGCTGGTCGGCGGCCTCGCCTCGACCTATCGCCCGCCGCTCGGCCCGTTGCCGTTGGCCGGAGAGGATCGCCTGCTGCTCGCCGGGCTGGCCAACGGTAGGACGAGCGTCTTCGAACCCCCCTCGGTCATCTGGCGGGACGCCAGCGAGCGGCTGCCCGGCGGCACCCCGGCAGAAATCACTGCCGCAGTCGCCGACCTGCTTGCCGGCCTACGGCCCGGGGGGCCCGGTCGCGACATGGTGATCGTCTACCTGAAGATGCTCGGCACGCTCGATGCCACCGGTCAGCCCTGCCTGATCCCGCCAGCCGCGAGCGGTGCCGTAGCGGCCGGAGGCGACGGGCTGCTGCCCCTGGAGAGTCTGGTCGGGGAACTCCGCAGCCGGCTCGCCGACAGCACAGGGCTGTTGCTGGTCCTCGACGGTCAGAGCCTCGGGGCGGGCTGGCCCCTCGGTCTCGCCGACGGCAGCTTTCCGACCGCCGTGGAGAGCTGGCTCGACAGCCGGCAGCCGTCCCGCACCTGGGTGTTCCTCTCGCGGTCGTCCGGCGAGCGGGTGCATGGCGACCTGCGGCAGGGCGGCAGCCTGTTTGCCCGCTGCTTCACCGCCGGCCTCCGCGGCGCCGCCGACACCGCCGGCGATGGTGATGGCACCATTTCCCTGGGCGAACTGACCGACTTTGTCAGGCGGCAGGTCCATCGCCGGGCCCGGCTGCAGTTCGGCTCGCCACAGACGCCGCTGCTGATTCCGGCTGCCAGTGAACGTCTGGCAGCCGACAATCCCCCGCTGGCCTGGTCGGCTCAGGGCGGCCTGCTGGGCCGCTGGCTCGGCGGCGGGCCCGACGCCGAGGCTGACCTGCTGGCCCCGCCGGCAGCCGCCGGCCCGCCGGCGCCAACCGGCACCAGACTGACCGGCTGGCTCCGCGATCGCTGGCTCGCCGCCGACCGGCTGCGGCCGCGGGCGGTGCATGCCGAGCCACTGCTCTGGCAGCAGTACCAACAGCTGCTGGTGCGGTCCGAGCAGCTCCAGCGGAGCGGCACCGCCTACGACCGGCAGTTGGCCGCGGTCGAGACCCTGGCCGAACGCCTCGAACTGCGGCTGGCCGCGTTACGGTTCACCGACCCGGAACGGTTGCCCGCGTTGGCCATCGACACCGGCAGCGGGCTGGCCGCGGAGGATCAGGCCGGCGCCGACGCCACCTGGCAGGCCTCCATGGCTCAGCGACTCGCCGCCCTGGCGGCGCCGGCAGCACCTGCAGCCGCGGCCCCGGCGGCTTCGTCAGACCCAGAGCCGGCCGCTGAGCAGTCAGCCCCGAACGGCCGACAGCGGACCGCTGAAAAGCCGGCCGAGAAGCAAGACAAGCCCGCCGCCGAGCAGCCCGATTCCAAACCGGCTGCCAAGGAAAACTCGCCGGTGGGGGAAAAGGCGGCGGGCGACACCGCCGGCTCGGCAACATCGGCTGGCGACGCCGCTGGCGGCGAGGCCGCCCCGGCCGCCCCGCCACCCGGGCTGCCGCCGGCCGCCGCGCAGGCCGAATGGCTCGCTCGCGGACGGGCCGCGGTCGGCTGGCTCGACCGCTTCCAGCCGGGGCCGCAGCCGCCGCCGCAGACGCTGCTCGCCGAATGGCTTGCCAACCTCGGGCCCGCACCGACCGGCCGCACACCCGATCCCGTCCAGATTCATGCCGCCCGGATGATCGATCGCTGGGTCGATGCCCGCACCTGGCAGCTTGCCGGCGATCTGCCCCTGCGGCTGCTGCAGCTGATCGGCCAGTCGCGGCGGGTCGCCTACCCGGCTGACGTCCGCGTCGATCGCGTCATCGAGCTCTCGGCCGATCGCCACGCGATCGACCTCAAGCTGCGGCGGGCCTGCGACCTGCTCTTTCTGGGAACACCGCCGGCCCTCGGAGAGGTCGAGCAGCTCGCCGCGGCAATTGCTCCGGCCTATGCCGAGCTTGAGGAACTCGCGGCGGTCGCCTCAGAGGCGATTCGGTTTTCCGATCGGCTGCACGACGAACTGCCCTGGCTTACCAGCTGGGCGGTGGCGGAAGCCCGGGCGGCCCGCCAGGCCGACGCCGATGATCAGCCGCCGTCTGGACGCCCGGACGCCAACGTCGACTGGCGGGCACTGATCGACGCCAGCTTCCAGTTCGACCAGGCGATTCACGACGTGTTCCGGTCGGCCGAAGGCAAAACGCAGCGGGAGACCGCCCGCGGTGCGATCGACAGCCTGCGGGAGGCGCGGCAACTCATCGGCGAGCCCTTCGACCGGCTTGTCGAGGCTTTCACCGCCACCTGCGACCGGCTGGCAAACGCGGCCCCGCAGGCGCCGGGCACCGTTGCCGGAATCGAACGGGTACTGGCCACCCCGCTTGTCCGCGGCCAGCGGCGGCTGGCGTTGCTGCGGCGGGCCGAGGCCGCCCGGAACCAACTGCTGGCGGCCCCGATCAGCGCAGGCCCCGACGAACCGGCAACCGTCGCGCCCGAGGCGGCGGCGGTCGCCGGCTGGATCGAGTGGCGGGACAGTCTGCTGCATCCGCTCGTCCCGATCCTGGCGGGTGAACGGGGGGGCGTTCTGGCTGCTCCCAGCCAGCACTCGGTCGCTGCGGCATCGGTCGGGCAGCAGCTCGACATCGTCCGGCGAGCGGTCGCGCGGCTGCCGGAGCAGCTCGCCAGCTACCGCGAACAGGAAGCGGTGGCCGACTCGACCACGGTCCCCGGGGGCGGTAGCGAACGCAGCTTTCTCGAAAGCGGCGAGTTTCTGGCCCGTCGGCTGGCGGTGCTCGCCTGCCACCGGGACACCGCCGGGACGACCTCGTCGGCCCGGGCAAGTCTGGTGGCCGCCTGGCACGACCGGCTCGTCGCCGCGGCGAGCGACTGCCTCGACGACTACTACGCCGGAATCGAGCCCGATGATCCGGTCTGGTGCCTGCGGGCTGCGGGACTGTTCCTCGAGGGAGCCGATGAACTCCTCCGGCGGACCCGGGTCACCCATGCCTCCGCCGCCCGGCGGGCGGTGGAGCGGCGGCTGGCCCGGCTGCCGGCAGGCGGGGGCGTCGGCAGCGTCGCCACCAGCCCCGAAACACTCACGCTGCTGCCGGCCGACATCGCCGCCGCAGCGCCGCCGCTGCGGACGACGATCGAACCCGACGCCGGCGTCCCGCCGGGCGTGGCGTCGGTCTGGTTCGCTCGCTCGCTCGATGGCAAGCCGTTGGCGATCGCCCGCCCGGTGCCGCCGGCCGGTCTCAACGGCCCTGCTGCCGCCGCCGCCCTCCGCCTTCCGCTGGAACTCACTCAGCCAGCCGCCGCCGGCCTGATGTGGACCGCCGTCGCCACCGGTCAGCAGCAGCTCGGCCGTCTCGCAGACCGCGACACCGGTCGCGGCGTCATCGACCAGATTGTCTGGTTTCGTGGACATCGCGTGGTCGCCCCGCTGCCGGTGCTCACCGCCAGCTCGGTCCGAACGGTTCGTTGGAACTCGCGGCCCCCGGCCCGGCCGGCCGTCGTGGTGAAGGGTGATGTCGAACGCAACCGGTCGGTGGCGATCGTCTTCGACTGCTCCGGCAGCATGGGCGAGCGGCTGCCCGACCGCCGCACCCGGTTGGAGGCCGGCCGCGAGGCGGTGGCCGAAATTCTCGGCATCATGGCACGGGAAGGGGGCTGGAACGCCTCGCTCTGGCTCTACGGCCATCGCACCCGCTGGACGCGGGACCGCCGAGGCCGATTTCAGGCCGGGCTGACTGCCGAAGGCGAGCGGCAACGCGACGCCGCGGTCGCCGAGGGGGGCGGCTTTCGGCTGCTGCCGGGTGACGATGTTGAGCGGGTGCTCGACATGCAACCACTCTCGCCGCTGAGCGTTCTGCAATTCCGCACCGTGCTCGACCGCCAGCAGCCCGGCGGCGAAACCCCGCTGTACCGGGCAATCGCCGAGGCGATCCGGGTCGATCTCGGCGGCCGCGAACCGGGGCCGGCCCATGTGGTGGTGGTGACCGACGGGGCCAATGATCAGACCGGCGGGACGATCACCAGTTCGGGCGATGTCCGCAGGATCTTGGCCGAGGCGAACTTCCGCCGCGACAAGGCCGACCAGATCCGCGTCGACGTCATCGGTTTCAATCTGCAGCCCGGCGGGTATGACCGCGAAATGCGGCTGCAGGATCTCCAGAGTCTCGCGCGGGATTCCGACGGCACGTTCTTCGATGCCGCTGATCCCCGCCGGCTGGCCGCAGCCTTACGGCAGTCGATGCGAATCATCCGCTGGCAGGTGACCGGCGGGGCAGGCGGGCCGTCCGACGCGGCCATCGGCGAGCCGGTTGTCCTGCCGCTGCCGTTGCCGGGTCAGCCGGAAACCTACGACATTCAGCTGGAAACCGGCGGCGCAACCCGGCGGGTGACGCTGCGGGGTGACGAGGCCCTCGAACTGTTCATCGGCGGCCGCGGCAGCCGGCTGGCCTTCGGGCGGTACACGGGCGGATTTGAGCAGGGGCTCCGCGACAGCCACGACAATCTGCCTGACCCATTCAATCCGACCCGCCGCTGGTTCATCGGAGCCCACCTTGCCCGCCGCGAGGGCCGCCGGGTCGAACTGCCGCTCTCGGTCCAGAACGGCCAGGCCGACGAGTTTTCCCCGCGGCCGGTCGAAATCTGGGTTGAGGTGACACCCTGCGACGACCGCGGGCCGGTCGGCCTGCCCTATGTCTTCACCGACCTCGCGATTCAACCCGGGCGTCCGGTGCCCGTGCTCAGCCTTGCCGCTGACGACTGGCCCGCGGAGGCGACGGCCGCCCACATCCGGCCCTGGGTAAGGTTTGTGGCCAGCGAGCCGGTGGTACGGCTGCCGGTGGCGCAGCTGGTGCCCGGCCGTGAAGAGCGATTCAACGTACCCCGGCAGCGTGGCGTCAGCATCCGCTGTCGGCTGGCCCGCCAGACCGCTGTCGATCGGATTCGGCTGACGGTGATCGAGGAACATCCTGCGGCCGTCGCCGGCCAGCTGCCGCTGTTGCGGGTCGCGGTGGGACCCGGCTGCCTGCAGGCGGTTCACCTGATCGAACCGGGAACCGGTCGGGTTCGACACGAGTTCGACCTGCCGCTGATCGATGGCCAGCTCGCGGGTGACCTCGAACTGACCGTGACCGATCGTCAGACGCTGCTGGCCGGCGCCGTCGGGCCGGCCGTGCTCGGCGGGCCGGTCGAGCCGCTGGTGGTGCCGGTGCCGCCGCAGTGACGTCGGTCGGGAACCGCGGCTCGGTCGGCCGCTGCTCGCCCTGATGTCGGCAACGACGTACGATGTTGGGCCGCCAATGCCTTCACGCTCCACCACATCGAACGATCGATCGACGGCCGGCGGTACTCGGAGTTACACCCAATGCCAGCCTCAGCCAGCTCACGCTTGTTCCCTCTGGCCGTCGATCAGCAGGGGCACCTGCGGGGCACCTACTACGACGCCGTATCGGACTCTACCCAAAACGTGATCGGCAGTGTCGAGAAGAAGTCACAGCGGGCCTGCTGGACGATCGGTGACAAGAAG
>CALAZQ010000440.1 GCA_937926325.1 uncultured Planctomycetaceae bacterium
CTCCAGCCGCACTTCTCCCGCCCTGTCGTCGTAGACGACCTTGCCCGTAAGGCCATTGAGTTCGACCCGGGCGAACTGGCCATGGCGGTGGCGGTAGCGGAGCAGGACCACCTGCTGCGGAAGCGGCCTGTCGCCGGCCGCAGCCAAGAGCCGGAGTGTGCCCTGGTCGTTCAGGCCGACCGCTTGGTCAACCGTAATCGGGCTCACCCCAGTGGCATCGATCAGAAACTCAAGCACCCCGCAATCACTGGCGATGGCCAGCCTGCCCAGGTGAATCGTCGGCTTCGTCCCTTCGACCCGGAAGATGGCGTCAGTCGCCTGCCAGTCGCCGAGCCGCAAGCTGCCCGGGCCCATCAGCGTGCCGCCACGGATGGTGTAGCGAACGGGCTGCTCGGCGTGCAGGCTGTGGATGAACAGGTTGTTGGCGACCCGGAACTGGCCGCCGGTCTGCAGCAGCCGGCCACCGCCTCGTTCACTCAGCACAAACGGGCGACGAGCTTCAACCAGCCCACCGTTGATCTGCATGTCAACGTCTGTCTGTTGTCCATTCGCCAGCCGGACGACGTTGTCAGTAATCAAATAGCCACTGTCGATGACCAGGTCGAGATGGGTGCCGGCTGATCCACAGATGTTGGCATCCTGGCGGTTGTCGGTGAGGGTCAGCATGCCACCGGCAAGGTGCAGCCGGCTCTGGCCAGCAACATGGAGGTTCTCGACCGACAGGGTGCCACCGGGCAGGAACTGGAGGCCGCAGGTTCCCCCCGGCTCGCCGAGGTTCAGCGTGGCAAGCGACTGGGGACTGTCGATGGCCAGGAAGGCATCGCTGCCAATGCTGGCAGTGGCTGCTGAAGCACTGCCCGTCGCAGCGGCTTTCCCGGTGGGGCTCGACGAGGAACCCGGCCAGAGGGCCGGGCTGGTTGGGCGGCCGATCCCGGTGATCGGCTGGTGGTCCACTGTCGGCTGCGATGACGGTTCTGGCAGCCGGCTGGCGACCGTGCCCAGTGGTTCGGTGGTGCCGGCCTTGGGGTCAAAGCGGTGTCGCTCGGCCTCGCCAATTCGCATGCTGGTTGGTGAGCCGACAAACGAGGCTTCGACTGCGCCCCGCCGGACAGCCACCTGGGGCCGGCCATCAGGCGGAACCGTCACCTCGAATTCAGTGCCGAGATCGACCACCCGCAGGCCCGGAGCCTCAATGACAAACCCCTCCGCTCCCTCCGGTACCACCGCACTGATGTGGCCGGCCGCCAGCAGCACCTGCATGTCGCTGTTCAGGTCGAACTGAGCCGGTCCGTCGACCGTTAGCTCCACTCCGGAAGACAGCAGCAGCGCGAGGGTGCCCTCACCGATGGTGACCGGGCCAGCGGCCAGACTCGTGCCGCGGGCTGGCACCGCGGCGGCGGCAACGTCCCACTGCAGGGCCGGGGAGTGTGCGGCAACCACCGCCACGGTCGGCCCTGCCGGAACTGCGTCGTTCGTTGCCCTGGGCAGCCAGGTACCCCACCCGAACATGATGAGTGCTAGCAATGCCGCCATGACCGCAGCCGCTGATAGCCAGACCCTCCGAGGCCGACCTGCCTCGGTAATGGCCATCGGAGGTTGGCTGAGAGCCAGCAGGTCGCTGCCATCGGCATAGTGGTCTTCCAGCAGTTCCCGCAGCAGGGTGTGCCGGGCCAGCAGATTTGCAGCCGCAGGGTCATTCCCGACCGCCTCGGCCACCGCCTGCAGGTCAGCCTCCCCGGCGGTGCCGTCGAGGTAGGCCTGAATCTGGTCATCAAGAGTTGAATGGTCGGGATTCATGAGGCTCGCTCCTGCCGGGCAAGCGTCCGTTCGATGCAGGCCAGCAAGGTCCGTCGGACCCGATGCAGCCGGATGTAGATGGCGTTGGTGGTCAGGCCGAGCCGCTCAGCAAGCGTTGTGGCTGAGACGCTCTCGCCATAGTGGCGGTCAAGCAGGCTGCGATCATCCGCAGACAGCTTGCCCAGACAGCCTGCCAGGGCCTGCCGGCGATCGTCGGCTGAGCGGTGCAGGTCTTCGTGGGCGGCCATCAGATTGTCGAGGGCCACCTGATCGAACCGATGCCGATCGCGGCCCTGCTTGCTCCAGTAGTTCATCACCTTGTTGCGGGCGATGCCAAGAGCCCAGGCGGTGAAGCTCCGCGACCGGTCGTACTCGCCGAACTTGTCAACGATCGTGACCGCCACCTCCTGGGTGAGATCCTCGACGTGCTGATGGTCACGGACCAGCGAGCGGATGAACCGCCGGACCGGCTGCTGGGCCTCCGTCCAGGCGGCGGTGCATTCCCGCATCAGCTGCACATGGTCAGGTTCGGGCACGGCTGATTCCGGGTCAGGGGCATGGGACGGGTGAAAGATGGCGCACTCCTGCCAGAGGTAGTTCTCACGAAGGGGCCAAATCTTTCCGAAATGCTCCTCAGTGGGGGGCGACGGTCGTTTATGACGCGTCG
>CALAZQ010000441.1 GCA_937926325.1 uncultured Planctomycetaceae bacterium
GGCGTTTTGGTAACCGTCGCCTTGGTGATGGTCACCTCCTGCTGCGGCCGGTCGGCGGCACCGGTGGCCACGTTGCCGATCGCCTTGACGACGGCCAGGCTTTCGTCGTCGGCCGTGCGGCCGAAGGCGGTGTATTGGCCGTCGAGGTGGGGCACCTTTTCCAGGCAGATAAAAAACTGGCTGCCGGCTGAGTTCGGGTCGCTGGTGCGGGCCATCGACAGCACACCCGGCTCGTGGGGCGTGTCGTTGAACTCGGCGTCGATCTCATAGCCGGGGCCGCCGCGGCCGCTGCCTTCGGGGCAGCCGCCCTGGATCATGAAGCCCTTGATCACCCGGTGAAAGCAGCCATTGTCGTAAAAGCCGCTCTCAGCCAAAGCAACCATGTTGCGGACATGCCCGGGGGCCTTGGCCGGGTCGAGCGTCAGCCGGATTGGCCCCGCCGAAGTCTCGAGGGTGACCTCATAGTCGAAGCCGTCGAGATCGACTGCTGCGGCGGCCTGCTGCAGTTCTTTGGCGGTGGGCTTTGCCATTGCTTCTCCTTCTCGGGATACTGATTGCTTGTGTCCGCCTGCCCGCAGCCTGCGGACCACCGGCGAGAGTCAATGCAGAACCATTCGGCCACCACATCGCTCGACCACGACTACTCCGGCCGTGTGCTCGGAGGATATCGGCTGCTCCGCCGGCTGGGAAGTGGTGGCATGGCCGATGTCTACGTGGCCGAACAGGCTTCGCTGCACCGCCGGGTCGCTGTCAAGGTGCTGCGGCCGGCCACGCTGGCCCATCCCGAGGCGGTTGACCGCTTTACCCAAGAGGCCCGCGCGGCCGCCGCCCTGGTGCACGGCAACATCGTGCAGATTCATGAGGTCGGCTGCATTGACGGGGTGCATTTTCTGGTCGAAGAGTTTGTGGCCGGGCCGTCGCTACGGGCCTGGCTGAAGGAGCGGGGGCCGCTTGCCCCGGCGGCGGTGATCAGCGTGTTGGTGCAGGTGGCTGCCGCCCTCGACCAGGCAGTGGCCGGCGGCGTGGTGCATCGCGACATCAAACCTGAAAATCTGTTGCTAACCCCGCGGGGCGAGGTGAAGGTGGCCGACTTTGGCCTGGCCCGGGTGCTCCATGAAAATCTTGAGCTGACCCAGACGGGCATGGCCCTCGGCACACCGCTCTACATGAGCCCGGAGCAGACCCGCGGCGAGGCGGTCGATTGTCGCAGCGACCTCTATTCACTCGGGGCAACCGCCTATCATCTGGCTGCGGGCCAGCCGCCCTTCCGGGGCACCACCGGTGTGGCGGTCGCCTTGGCCCATGCGAAGGAGCCGGTACCACCGCTGGCGACTGTTCAGCCGGCATTTGCAGGACCGGTGGGCGAGTTGATCGAACGGCTGTTGGCCAAAGACCCGGCTGATCGGTTTGCGAGCCCAGCAGCTCTTTTAGCCGCGATCGACGAACTGCCTGCCGGGCTGGCAACGGTCTCACGGGCCGCGGCGCTGCCATTGGCCTGGGATCCGGATCATGAGTTTGGCGGGAGCTTTTCGGTTGCTCGGCTTGCGGCTGCGGCACCGGCAGGCCACCGCAGCCAGGCGTCGGCCGGGCCGCCGACGGCTGCCGTGACCGCAGCGACGGCTCAATTGAAGGTTGCCCTCGCACGCGAGGAGATTGACCGGCTGGTTTCGCGCCGGGTCTGGGCGGTGACCGCGGCGCTGGCGGCCTTCGGCCTGGGGGCCGGGTTTCTGCTTGGTCGCCTGCGAGCCTTCCAGGGCCGACGACGTGGAAGCAGCAGGCTTGGCAGCCGACCGGAGGGCATTCCCGGCAGGCCTGGCCGCGGGCCGGGGAGTGAGCCGGCGTCTTGAAAACAAGACCGGCTGTCGCTACCGTCACATACGTCGCAAGCACTCGCCCCCATCGTCTAGTGGCCTAGGACATCGGGTTCTCAGTCCGAAAACCGGGGTTCGACTCCCCGTGGGGGTGCTAAGGTTCGCTTCTGGCCTTCACCGATTTTTTGGCACGGCGTCCGAATCTGCCCGCTCAAGCGCCAGGTTCTGGATGCCCTCGGTAGTCGCGGTATCGATTTCAAGTCCAGAAGTCGCAGGACTGGCGTAACGACCGGGGATGGGTCGCCACTGCCGTTGCTGAGCAGCGAGAGAAGGCTCACCGGGAAACTTCGCCGCGATCGGCAGGGCAACGGTGGTCGCTCCGAATTTTTCAGGAGCTGTGCGGGCATCTTCACTCCGGGTGCGAGGTGTTCCCGTTCCGTTCTGCCGTGTTGCCGGTTGTGCAGGTGCTTCGGTGCGAGCTTGCTCAAAGACTGATTGCGGGTTCGGGCTTGAGATCGCGACTCGAAGCTTGCCCCTGGGGACATTTGGAAATCGGTAGCGACCATCGGGCCCAATTGTTGCATACAGAATCTGGTTGTCGTCGGTCACCAACGTCACGGTGCCGTATCGGATAGGGTCACCGGCGAGGCTGACGGTCCCCTCAAGTGGTGTCTGTCCGGCAGTCTTCATCGCCTGCCAGCAATATCGTCCGGCGAGCAAGCAGAGAGCAGCCGCGAGGAACCCTGCCAGAATCCTGCTGCGATTCAGAACTGACCACTCAATTAAGGCCTCAAGCTGCTGAAATGTCTGGTCGGTACTCATTGCCGCGGCCTTATTCCGGACTGGAAAAGATGGTGGCGTCAGGGACAGTACCGTCAACGCTTGCCATCGCCGGAAGGACGGTCGTCGCAGCGGAGTAGTCGAGAAACCGAATGCTACCGTCAGCCATCAGCCACGATCCACCTCCGGGGTGCAGGCTCCAGAAATGAGTCGCTGCACAGGGATTGTCTGGTGTGTCATCGCGAAAATACCCGGGCG
>CALAZQ010000442.1 GCA_937926325.1 uncultured Planctomycetaceae bacterium
TCGGGGAGGTCGGTCTGCCGCAGACAGTGTTGGCCAAGAAGCCGGTGGAACTCTCCGGCGGCATGCGGAAGCGGGCCGGCCTGGCCCGGGCCCTCGCCCTCGACCCGCAGCTGATTCTCTATGACGAGCCGACGACCGGCCTCGACCCGATCATGAGCGACGTCATCAACGAGCTGATTCTGCGGGTCCGGCAGCGGCCCCGGACAACCAGCGTGGTGGTGACCCACGACATGCGAACCGCCCACAAGGTGGCCGACCGGATCGTCATGCTCTATCCGCTCAGCCGGCTCGGGCCCGACGAGCCACAGATCATTTTCAGCGGCACACCCGCCGAGCTCGACCGGTCAGCCGACCCGCGGGTACAGCAGTTCGTCGAAGGCCGAGCTGGCCATCGGCTCGATGAGCTTCGCGAGGAACAGGCCCGTGCCGCTGCCTGGCAGACCACCGCCCCCCGTGACCAGGAGGACTCTCCATGAATGACCGTGTCATCCAGTTCCGGGTCGGGGTGATGGTGCTGGCGACCGCCATCATTGCCGGCATTCTCGTGGTGCTGTTTGGCGATCTGCCCAGCCTGGTGCAGTCAACCTACGAGCTGCGGATGAATTTCTCCGATGCCCGTGGCGTCTCCACCGGCACACCGGTCCGCAAGAATGGCATCCTCGTCGGCCGGGTCAGCTCGGTGATGCTCGACGAGCGGGGTGGCGTCAGCGTCGTCGCCGACATCGATTCATACGTGCCGGTCTACCGGGACGAAACCCCGAAGGTGGCCAGCACCATTCTCGGGGATGCCGAAATCGAACTGGTGGCCGGACGAATCGTGCCGCCCCGGCAGCCGGTGACCAGCGATGAGGTGCTGCGGGGATCGGTCACCAAAGATCCGTTGTCAGCATTCTCCACCCTCGAGCCGAAGGTGACGGCATCGCTCGAGTCGCTCACCCGCGCCAGTGAAGCCGTGGCAACTCTCTCGACGAATCTTGAAAAGATGTTCGTCAAGGAAGACGTTCAACTCGACCGCACCGTCAAGAAGCTCGACACCGCCCTCGACACCTTCACGCTGACGATGAACAACGTCAACGATATCGTCGGGGACGCCCAGGCCCGCCAGCGGCTGAAGGACTCGATCAATGCCTTGCCCGATGTCCTGGCCGATCTGCAGAAGTCGGTCGGGGGTATCAGTTCAACCATCGAGGCCGCCGACCGAAACCTGCAGAACCTCGAGGGGCTGTCAAAGCCGCTGGGCGAGCGGGGTGAATCGATGGTGCAGGGGATCGACCGGGCCATCGGCCGGCTCGACACGGTGCTCGCCCAGGCGGCCACCTTCACCCAGGCCCTCAATGAATCGCAGGGCACCCTCGGCAAACTGGTCCGCGACCCCCAGGTCTATAACGATTTGGCCCAAGCCGCCGGCAACGTCAATCGGCTGACGCAGGACCTGCGGCCGATCATCGATGACGTGCGGGTGTTCACCGACAAAATTGCCCGTCATCCAGAACAGCTCGGCGTCCGGGGGGCGCTCGACCGGCGGCCAGGGCTGAAATGACCCTCACTGCTCGGGTGATTGCCGCGGCCGCTCGTTGCTGACAGTCGGATCGATCACGACCGGCAGCGATTCCGGTGGCTGGACACCCGCCACCTGGTCAAAGCCAATCCCCTGCAGCCGGTCGCCATACCGCTCCTTCAGCCAGGGCATCGTCTGTTCGATCGTGTCGGGCTGCAGCAGCACGAGGTCACCGGACTGGACGGCGTCGAGCACCAGGGCGGCTGCCGTCGCCCAGTCTCCACCCGGCTCGACCACGGCCCGCCGGCCGGTCGGCTCGGTCCGCTGAATGCCGGTGGTGATCAGTTGCGTGATCTCGCCCGGTGAACGGCCCCGGCGGTAGGCGTCTTCGTAAATGACGACCCGGTCGAAGGTCCGGCCAAGCAGTTCCCCCTGCCGAAGCAGATCTTCGTCACGGCGGTCACCGGCGGCTGAGTAAACCGCCGTACGACGGGGGTGTGGCAGCGTCTCGAGAGTCCGGCAGATCTGCTCGAGCGACGGCACGTTGTGGCCATAGTCAACGACCACCGTGGCCCCATCGAGATCGAGCAGGTTGAACCGGCCGGGGCTGCCGAGGGCCCCGCTGGAAAAGTCCTCAAGCCCTAGCCGCACCAGTTCCAGCGGCACGCCGAGGCTCCAGGCGGCCGCCGCAGCAGCCAGCGCGTTCTCGACCTGAAAAGCCACCATCCCACCATGAACTAGCGGCACCCGGGCCAGACTGGCCAGCCGTGTCTCCCGCGGTCCATCGCAGAGCACCATCCAGCCGTCGCGGATCGTCGCCGCCAGACCACCTGCAGCCAGATGAGCTTCAAGGACCGGATGCTCTGGATCGATCGCAAAGTAGACGACCCGGCCGCGGCACCATTTTTTCATCGCCACCACCAGCGGGTCGGCGGCGTTGAGCACCGCGGTGCCGCTCGAACGGACTGCCGCGACAATCGCCCCTTTCACCCAGGCCAACTGCTCGGGCGTGTCGATCTCGTGCAGGCCGAGGTGGTCGCCCGAGGCGATGTTCGTGACCACGGCGACGTCACAGGCGTCGAAGCCGCAGCCCTCGCGGAGAATGCCGCCCCGGGCGGTTTCCAGCACGGCGGTGGTCACAGCCGGATGGGCCAGCACGCGGCGGCCGCTTTGGGGGCCACTGCAGTCGCCCGTATCGATCTGGCGGTCACCCACCCAGACCCCCTCGGTACAGGCCATGCCGACGGTCGCCCCACCGGTGGCGGCCAGATGGGCCAGCAGCCGGGTCACCGTGGTCTTGCCGTTGGTGCCAGTGACTGCCGCCACCGGCACCCGCCCGTCTTCTTCGGTGGGAAAGAGCATGTCAACAATTGCCGCCCCGACATCGCGAGAGCGGCCCGCCGTCGGCTCAAGATGCATCCGCAGGCCGGGACAGGCATTGATTTCAACCACGCCGCCCTGCTGGCCAGCCAGTGGCCGATCGATACGGCCTGCCATCAGGTCAACCCCGGCGATATCGAGCCCGACAATTCGAGTTGCCTCAATGGCCAGCCGGGCAATCTCTGGATGCACCTGGTCAGTCACATCCTCGGCGGTGCCACCGGTACTGAGGTTGGCGTTGCGGCGGAGCAGCACCCGCCGGTCGGGTCCGGGCACCGCGTCAGCCGTCAGCCCCTGCTCAGCCAGGATTGCAGCGGCGACCGCGTCGAGCGGAATCATTGAAAGGCTACCCGCATGGTCGTTGCACCGTCGGGGGTCGGCATTGATGCGGGCCACCAGTTCACGGACGGTGGCGTTGCCATCCCCAACCACAACAGGCGGACAGCGGCGGGCGGCGGCGACCAGATTGCCACCGACCACGAGCAGCCGATAGTCGTCCCCCTGCAGGCAGCATTCAACCACGACTTCGGCTCCACCAGCAGCGGCGGTGTGATACGCCTGTCGGACGTCTGCTTCAGCGGTCAGCCCGACCGACACGCCCCGGCCCTGATTACCATGCCGAGGCTTGACGACCACCGGCAGACCCAGCTCACACGCCACCTGCCAGGCCTCATCGGCCGACCCGACCGGTGCTCCCTCGGCGACCGGAATGCCCGCCTCAGCCAGCAGGCTGCGGGTCAGTTCTTTGTCTTGGGCAATCGATTCGGCAATCGCGGAGGTGCCATCGGTTTCAGCGGCCAAGATCCGCCGCTGCTTCGCCCCGATGCCCAGCCGGACGAGCGACCCATCATTGAGCCGTCGGGCCGGGATCTCACGCCGTTGGGCAGCCTCGACGATTGATCGGGTGCTCGGCCCAAGCCGTTCCTCCAGCAGCTGCTCGCGAAGTTGGCGGACTGCCTGCGTCACATCGAACGCCTCCCCCGCAATCGCCGCTGTCAGCAGGGTGTGGGCGGCATGCAGGCAGGCGATCGCGAACCGTTCGTGCTGGTATTCGATGATGACGTTGTAAACGCCGCGGGTCTTGGTCTCGCGGGCCCGACCATAGCCGACCGATGTGCCGGCGAGCGTCTGCAGTTCGAGCGTCACATGCTCGAGGATGTGCCCCATCCAGGTGCCGGTCCGTAGCCGCTGAAAGAACCCACCCCGCTCGCCAATCGAACAGCGATGCTCGATCATGCTCGGCAGCCAGGCCATCAGCCGATCGTTGAAGCCGGCCAGGGTGTGCGAGGGAAAGTCTTCCAGCCAGCCAAGATCAACCCGGACTTCGAGGACGGGAAAGCGGGCCCACTGGTTGGGACCGCGAAGTACCTTGATCGATTCGATTTTCATAGGCGGTTCAGCGAGAAACTCTGAGACATTGAGAAGGTGCGCTGGTAGCTACGCGACAGGCCGCCTTGCAGGCGAAACAATACCGGCAGAACCGAGGATTTTCAAAAGCTACTGCCGACCCCGCATCCGCCTGCGATGCGTGATGGCCGCCGCGAAGCCGACCACGCGGGGTAACCTGTCGCCGCCAGCCACTCGGCCACGGATTTCCTGATGCACGTGGCATGCCGAAGCGACCAGGTTCCGCAGACACGGGACTGATTTCCACCCACCGCACCACCACTGGTGTGGCATATTCGCTGGCTGTGCCGTCGTTTTACGCTGAATCGGTGGTGGTTTTTCCGCGACTGTCAGAGCAGCCAAGGAATCCGCCGGTGACAGTATCTGGCGTTTTTTCAGACCGGGTGGCGGCTGGCGTGTAATTTCTCTAATTCTTATTCATGCCTCAGCGGCGTCTCTCAACCAGCCCACCCCGGTGCTGCCGATGCCTTCGGACAATTCGTCGGTCCCGTTGCCCGACCCGCTGCCAGCCGACTGCTTTCCGCTGGCAGCCGGCGAGAAGGTGCGAGCAGCCTGTCAGATGGATCTCGATCGTCAGGGCCAATTCGGCCGGGGATGGCTGGCCCTGACCGACCGGGCGATCTACGCCGATTCAACCGTGACCCGCGTCGGCAGGGCCGCCGATTCGACCGCGGACCAGGGTGTCCCTTATCACGACTGGCCGCTGACAGCCGACCTCAGCCTGAGCCTCGTCAGTCAGCCGACGCTTGGCCGGCTCGAGCTGCGGATGGGTGACCGCCTGTTGGCCCACTGGCTGTTCACGCCGACTGTCGCCAGCGACATCCATCGTCTGAAGGACGCCTTTGACGGCCGGCTCGATCGGCTCACCACGCCGGAGCTCTCAGCTTCGGCAGCTTCCCCTGCAATCGCCACGGCAGCCGATCGCCCGAGGGCCGCTGCCACGGCCCTGCTGCGGGTGCTCGGCTTTGCCCGTCCCTACCGCTGGACGGTTTTGCTGGGCATCCTGCTGGCCCTCGGCAGCACCCTGGCCAGCCTGGTGCCGCCGTACCTGACCATGCCGCTGGTCGACGAGGTGCTGATTCCCCGGCAGGCAGGCGGCGCGGTTTCTGCCAGCCAGGCCCTGCCCTACCTGGCCGGCCTGGCCGCGGCCGCCCTGCTCAGCTGGCTGCTCGGCTGGGGCCGCACCTGGACGCTCGCCTGGGTGAGCGAACGCATTGCCGGCGACGCCCGGACACGCACCTATGCCCACATGCAGTCGCTGTCCCTCGACTTTTTTGCTGCCCGCCGCACCGGCGACCTGATTGCCCGGATCAGCAGCGACACCGAGCGGCTCAACAACTATCTGTCGATTAACCTGATCGAGTTTTTTTCCAACCTGCTGCTGGTGATCTTTACGGCGGTCGTGCTGTTCACCATTTCACCGCTGCTGGCAGCGGTGACCCTCGTGCCCTTCCCGCTGGTCGTCTGGCTGGTCGGCTCGGTCCGGGGCCGGCTGCAGCGGGGCTTCGCCCACAGCCGGGTCGCTTGGGCCGACATGACCAGCACACTGGCCGACACCATTCCGGGCATCCGGGTCGTGAAGGCCTTTGCGCAAGAGGCCCGCGAGAACGACCGCTTCACCCGGGCCAATCGGCGGGTGCTCGAGGCGAACGACCGGGTCAATGTCACCTGGAGCTATTTCGGTCCGCTGGTGACGCTGTTCAGTGAACTCGGCCTGCTGGTGATCTGGGGCTGCGGTGTCTGGCTGATTTTCAGTGGCTCGGTCACCGTTGGCACCCTCACCGCCTTTGTGGCCTACATCACGCGGTTCTATGCCAAGGTCGAGTCGATGGTCAGGATGGTGCCGGCCACCCAGCGGGCGGCAGCCAGCGCCCAGCGAATCTGTGAGATCCTTGACTGCCGACCGACAGTGGCTGATCCAGCCAGCCCCCGTCCCCTGAGCCGCCCGCAGGGCCGGCTTGACCTCCACAACGTGCGGTTTCGGTACGGCAGTCGTGAGGTGCTCCACGGCATCGACCTGCAGATTGAACCGGGAGAAATGATCGGCCTGGTCGGCGCCAGTGGCTCCGGGAAATCGACGCTGGCCAACCTGATCTGCCGGTTCCACGACCCCAGCAGCGGCAGCATCGCCATCGATGGCATCGATCTGCGGGAAGTGTCCCTGGAAACGTACCGCCGCCATCTCGGCTGCGTGCTGCAAGAACCGTTTCTGTTTTTTGGGACCATCGCCGAGAACATTGCCTACGGCCGACCTGCGGCAACGCCGGCTGAAATCGTGGCTGCCGCCCGGGCCGCCGGGGCCCACGAGTTCATCCTGAGGCTGCCGCTGGGGTATGACTCCCGCGTCGGCGAGCGGGGCAGCCGACTCTCCGGCGGTGAGCGGCAACGCATTTCGATCGCCCGGGCCTTGCTGGTCGATCCAGCGATTCTGATCCTGGATGAGGCGACCTCAAGCGTTGATGCCGAAACCGAAGTAGTCATCCAGCGGGCCATCGACCGGCTGGTCACTGGCCGGACCACCATTGCGATTGCCCACCGGCTGGCAACCCTGCGGCGGGCCGATCGGCTGGTGGTCCTCGATCAGGGGCGGATTTGTGAAATCGGCAGCCATGATGAACTGCTGGCGGCCGACGGCATCTACGCCCGGCTCTACCAGACCCAGATGACCGATCCTCACGCCGCCATGGTGTCATGACGAGGCTTTGCATGACGACGGAACAACCGGCTGCGACCGGAGAGGCCCCGAAAAATACAGCGGACTGCCGATTCAAGGAGCTTGCCGACGGCGGCCTGGCGTTGGTCACTGCTGACGGCAACCGGCATGACCGGGTATTGGTGGTACGGGCCTTTCCCCTGTCGGCTCCGGGTGGGCCGGTGGCCGTTTTGAACGCCGAAGGCCGGGAACTGCTCTGGGCTGAGTCACTCGCTGCCTTCCCGCCGGCCACTCGGCAGCAGCTGGCCGACCAACTGGCGGCGGGTGAGTTTCTGCCGCGAATCGAGGCGATTCTGTCGGCCTCACGGCACGAGCCGATCACCTGGGAAGTGGTCACCGACCGGGGCCGCCACCGTTTTCAACTGGCAGCCTCAGATGCCGTAGTCCGGCAGCCGGATGGCAGTGCCACCGTCACCGATGCTGCCGGCATCTGGTATCTGATCCCAGCTGTCCGGCAGCTCGACCGCCGCAGCCGCCGGCTGATCGAGCGGTTGAGCTGACCCCCAGCTTTCACCAGTCCGCGTGATCTGCCAGCCGGCTCTTGAAAATGGAGCAGATGCGCCGTTCGTGCCGACAGACCCCCGATTTTTTTGGGAAAAAAGCCTCAAGTTTCTGAACAATTCGCTTGAAGCCCGCGTCTGGGCAATTAGGCTCGATCCGGTCTGTGGCACCTTTTTTCGGAGTCGAACGATGGTCTGCTCTCACCTTCACCCGCTACGAACGGCCGTTCGCGGTCTCCTCTCAGCTCTTCCCTGCAGTGGTGCTGTGGCCCTCACGTTGGCCCCACTGCTGGTGGGGAGCACCGCCTCGGCCCAGTGCTGCGGCCAGGCCGTGGCCCCGCCGGTGGCCACGCAGACCTACCGGCTCGACTACCAGACGGTCTATGACGAGCAGCAGGTGACCGCCTATCGCACCGTCTATGAAACGGTCTACGACACCAAGACTTACACCGTCCAAAAGCCGGTCTGGGAAACCGAGACCCGCGAACGCCGCTACACCGTCCAGCGACCGGTCTGGGAAACCCAGTCTCGGGAAGAACGCTACACGGTGATGAAGCCGGTCTATGAGACCCAGGTGCAGGACCGCAGCTACAACGTTGTCCGTGACGTCGTCGAGACCAGCACCCGCGAAGAGCGGTATACCGTGATGAAGCCGGTCTACGAGACGACCATGCAGCAGCAGGTGACGACCGTCCGCCGCCCGGTCTACGAGACGAGCGAGCGGGAAGAGGCCTACACCGTCGCCGAGCCGGTCACCACCATGCAGACCACGTACTCAGTCGGCAGCACCGCGGTCGATGTGGTCACGCCGGTCGCCACGCCAGGCACCACCTCGCTCGGTTGGCAGCCGGGTGGCTGGACCGTCAACCCGTACACCGGGGTTTCGTCCTGGCGGCGGGGCGGCTTCGCCTGGAACGTGACCCCGGGGGTCGTGGTGAACCAGGTCAACCGCGTCTATCAGCCGACGGTGACCCCGGTCCAGGTGCCGCAGACCAGCTATGTCAATCGGGTCGTCACTCGCAAGGTGCCCGTGCAGACGGTTCGGTATGTCGATGAACAGGTCGTGCAGCAGGTGCCGATCCAGACGATGAAGATGGTGCCCGAGGTGCAGGTGCGGCAGGTGCCCGTGCAGACCGTCCGCAAGGTGGTCGAGCGGGTCGAGAACAAGGTGCCGGTGCAGGTCTGCAAATATGTGGCGGAAGAGCAGGTCCGGCAGATCCCGGTGCAGGTGCTGAAGTATGTGACCGAAGAGCGGGTTGAACCGCAGCAGGTGCAGGTCTGCAAGTACGTCACCGAGCAGCGAACGGCCCAGGTGCCGCGGGTGGTCGCCAAGCAGGTGCCCTACAGCTACACCGTGCGGCGGCCGCGAACGGTGGTCACCCGGGTGCCGCTTGACGCCTGTGGCAACCCGATTGCGGTCCCGGCGGCCCCTGTCGCCGTACCGGCCCCACAACTGCCGGCTCCCGCGGCCGCCTCCCGGCCGATGGCCCCGGCCACCCCGGCGGCCGCCCCACAGCAGCCGGCCCCGCAGGCCCCGGCCGACGGTCCGATCAAGACCTACAGCGATCGGCCCACCGATCGGGCCCCGGCCAACAACGAGGGCTGGAAGGATTCGGATTTGAAGCATGTCGATCCGGAAGCCGCGTCAGCAGGCGAAAGCACCGGCCCGACCAAGTCGAAGGCCAACCGGCCGCAGGCACCGATCGAGCCGACCCCCGCGACTGGCACCTCGCTGAAGCTGCGGCCAATTCCCGCCCCGGCCACCACGCAGACGACCTAGGGTTTTGGGTAGGGCCTGACCGGCACATCGTTCTGCTGCTGCGGCCCCGGGGTGCTGCGGCCATCGGCCACGATTTTCTGATAGGCCGTCAGCATTGTCTGCACTCGGTCGGGCTGAGCGGCCGCCAGATTTGTGGACTCCCCCAGATCGGCGACAAGGTCGTAGAGCTGCAGCTCGGCGGCATCGGTCTCCATAATCAGATCGGCACAGGCGTTCTCCAGACCACTCTTGCCCTGCCCGGGTTCGTTGACCGCCAGGGGTGTATGCGGCGACGTCAGCGGCACGTACAGCAGAAACGGCTCGGGCTTTTCAGCCGACTGCTCGATGAAGGCGACCGCCTCGTCCCGCAGCCGGGGCAGCACCGCCTCGCGGCTCCAGGTCAGCGGCATAGATAACAACGATGTTAGGGGTGGCGGCGCGAGCGGCCTGCCCTGAGAACCAGCCCAGCACGGTGACCAGCGGGATC
>CALAZQ010000443.1 GCA_937926325.1 uncultured Planctomycetaceae bacterium
GTTGCAAACAGTTCCAAAACCGGTCGTCACTGCGCAGCCCAGAAGGGCCGCCTGGGCCGGGTCGAAATCGGCCGGGATTGCCGTGACACGGTTCTCGCTGACCACGGTGTATTCCTGGAATGTCGTCACCCAGCCGGCATTCACCGGGCCAGACGGCCCGCGGTAGACCGCGGGCACGCTCTCAAGGCCGGCCCCCTTCCGCCAGTGAAGCACGACCCGGTCGCCAGGCTTGACCGTCCTGACCCCTTCGCCCACTTCAAGTACCTCACCGCAACCCTCATGGCCAAGCAGATGTGGCAGGTAACGGTCGGGCCCCTTGATGCCGTCAATCTCACCGAGTTGGCTGCCGCAGATGCCACTGGTGAGGACCCTGACGAGCACCTGCCCAAGCTTGAGCGGTGGCAACTCAAGGTCCATCAATTCCAGGGGCTGTTTTTGGGCAATGAGGACGGCCCCGCAGAACTTCATGATCGGATTTCCTGTTCGCTGGCCTATTCAAAGTAGATGAAGGAATAGTCACCGGTGTAGCCAGTCTGCGCGAACCACCACTCCCACTCCTGCGGCGTGCAGAACATCTCGCAGGTCAGCTGCCAATAGAGCAGGTTCGCCTTTTCCTCTTCGTTCCGGTAGCTCTCGACACAGATGTATTTGTGCTTACGCCCGACCCGTTCAATCTCCTGCAGGGCGGTGTTGAGGTCGTAGCAGTGGAGGTTGTGAAGCGTGGTGATAGAGATGACCAAATCGAAAGACTGATCCGCGAAAGGCAGTCTGGCGGCGGTGCCTTCGACCAGTCGATCACGAATTTCCTCTTTGGCGGTTGCGATCGCGTAGCGTGAGATGTCGAGGCCGGTGACGTCCAGGCCGGGGCAGGCCTGCGTCAGGTCATACAGGAGAAACCCCTTGCCACAGCCGACGTCGAGCACGCGGTCGCCGGCTGCGAGGCCGTAGTGGCTGACCATGGCATCGGCCACTTGTCGCCAGCGGCCGTCGTACCTCATGCCGCCGTAGCCTGTTTTCCGGTCGCCGTCCCAATAGTCACGGTCCCACCGCTTCGCCAAGCGGGCGGCTTCGGCTTTTGGGAACTCAGTGACACGGGCGATGTAGTCGCGGCTTGTCGCCTTGTGCAGCGGTGAGAGAAAGTCGATCAACGGCATGACAGTTCACGGGGTGGTGGATGAAATGGCTTGAGCCGTGGGCTTCAACCGCCCGAGCATCGCGGCCGCCTTCTCAAGCTGTCCGGCAAGACGTTCAGCGGCGGCTGCTTGCTGGTCAGCGAATCGCCGCCGTGTCAGTCCCTCAGGCAGAAACTCGTTAAGCAGAATACAGCACCACTTGATGCGGTAAATCGGCAGCAGGCCGCGGGCAAAGGCGGCGTGCCGATCAGGTTCTGGCAGGTCGGCCGTCACCGCCCGGACGGCGTCGGTAAACCAGGCCTGATCGAGCGGTATCGCCGGCTGACAGAACATGTCACAGACCATTTTCGCCGGATCATCCCATCCGGCGTGTTCAAAGTCGAAAAAGACGAGTCGGCGGTCACCATCGGCCGTTACCCTCTCGATAGTGTTGTGCAGGCCAAAGTCGGAGGGAGAAAGCCGCCGCACATCGCCTGACAACGGCTCGTTGAGCTCCAAACCCAAATCATCGAGGCAATCGAAATAGGCCAGCTTCACCTGCCGCCAGACAGGCTGGAGCGCCTGCTCCAAAAAGGCTTTGGCCTGGCCACCGTGGGGGCGCGATGGATCGAGGCAGGCGAGGTTTCTCAGCCGGCGGTCAACACAGGCGACATGGCCGGCCGGCGTGTCCCAGGTCTCACTTGCCGGACCGATTGCAGCAGATAGCTGCTGCCCTGCCACCTCGGTGTTCAGAAGGCGATAAAACTGGAGCATCTCATCGAGATGAGATCGGCTGACGAATTCGGGTCGTGGCTTTTCGCCATCGATAAAGTCATAGAGGGCAAGCCCCTGCTCGGCGTGATAACCGCGGGGTGCGGGCACCCGCCCCGCAGCAGCGTGATGGGCATGACTGGCAAAGGTCCACTCAGCCGAGCAGCGGTCACGGCTGCCAGCTGGTCCGCGGAAAAACTGTTTGAGAACGAGCGGTTGCTGGTCGGTCGATGCGGGGACAAGCTTCCAGACACGGTTGTTTGCCCCGCCGCCGAGCGGGATGCAGGAGAACTGCTCTCCCCAGCCAGCCTGCTTGACGAACCGGCGAACTTCATCATCGTGAGCGGGGCTTGGTGGCTCATTGACACTCATGCTGCCACCCCACCGAGAAGCAGCTGAGAGATCTCGGGCCAAGAGCGGACCACGGTCCAGGGGCCAGCCGGTGTCGCCGAGGCTGCGGTCGGCTGGAACAACATTCGCTCGACACCCGCAGGAAAGGTTTCCGCTGCCAAAATCTCCGGTAAATCGTCAATAAAATGGCTGCAGCCGAGGCTTTCAATGCGGGCCAGCTTGGCTTCCTTCGATGTCTCCAGAAAGACATGCTGCGGCGGCAGTGCTGTTGCCCCGGAGCTGCCGACGAGGTGGTGGGCGACCAGCCACTCGTGGGCGGCGGCGTGCAGATCATGCGGTTCGCCACGGTAGGGTGTGCGGGTGCGGTGGCTGATCACGGCCGCCTGGCCGCCGTTGCGAAGAAGTCGGTCAAGAAACTCACCCGCCCCGGCAAACGGGCGAGCCTGCCGCATGCCGGGGCCGTAGATATATCCCTGCAACTCAGTCCAGGTGTCATTCTGCCCGGCCGTCTGCAGGGCCTCCCGCACGTCTGCCTTCGACCGACCGACCGAAGCATCAATCAGACCACGGGCCATGGCCGCGGCATGAAACAGGCCGTCGTAGCAGGCAAGCGTGTTGTCGAGGTCGATCCCGATCAGCATGGTTCTGGAAGCAAGGTGTGCGCCGCAAGCAGCCTGTGGGCGATGGCCTCAGCCGTCAGGCCAGCCGCTTCCCGCAGGAACGCCTGACTGCCGGCCTGGGTGAAGAAGCGATCATCCGTACCGAACCGTTCAAGCTGGCCGCGCAATCGCGGCCGCTCAGCCCGCCATTCGGCGACCGCACCGCCCAGGCCACCGATCGTGCTATGTTCCTCGAGCGTGGCGACGATTTGGCACTGCTGGAAGACTTCGCCAAGGCAGGCTGTGTCGAGGGGCTTGACTGTGTGAAAACTCTCCACGCGGCAGCTGATGCCGGCGTCGGCGAGGATGGCAGCTGCGTCGAGCCCCAGCGTGACGATCGGTCCAGCCGCCACGATGCAGATTTCGTGGCCCGGCCGTAGCGTGATGGACTTGCCAATTTCAAATGCCGGCAAAGCTTCATGAATGTCCGGCTCGCCCTTCTTGCCCAGCCGCAGGTAGACCGGCCCATCGTGGGCCAGGATTTCCGGCAGGGCGGCAGTCACTTCAGCCCGGTCAGCCGGGCAGACAACGGTCATGCCGGGTAGGCTCCGCAGCATGGCGATGTCTTCGCAGGAATGGTGCGTCGGCCCGAGTGAGGCATAGGAGAGCCCGCTGCCGGTGCCGACGATGACAACCGGCAGGCGTGGATAGCAGATGTCGTCGCGAATCTGTTCCATCGCCCGCAGCGTGGCGAAGGGCGTGATCGTGTAGGTGAAGGGCCGCAGTCCTTCCATCGCCATGCCGGCTGCCATGCCGGTCATATTGGCCTCTGCCACCCCGCAGTTGAGAAAACGCCCCGGGCAGGCCTGCTTGTAGGGGTCGAACAACCGGTTGCCGATGTCGCCGGAAAGCAGCACGACCCGCTCGTCGGCCGTGGCCAGTTCTGTGAGGGTTGCGGCGAAGGCATTCCTCATGACGCTGCCTCCACTGCGTGGCGGGCGAGCAGCGGATCGGGCGTCACCCCCAGTTCGGTCGCGGCCAGCAGCACTTCGTTGGCGGTCGGCACACGGTAGTGCCAGTTGTTATCGTCCTCCATGAACGAAACACCTTTCCCTTTCACCGTGTGGGCGACGATCGCCAGCGGCTGCTGCGGGTGTGCCGCCAGCTGGCAATCGCGGGGCACGGCCCTGAGGGCATCGGCGACTGCGGCGCAGTCATGGCCATCGATTTCAACCGCCCGCCAGCCGAATGCCCGCCACTTCCCCACCAAAGTTGTGTTGTCGGCCAGCTCTGCGGTTCGGGCGGTTGCCTGCCAGGCATTGGCGTCAACAATCACCGCCAGCGTTCCCATACGCTGCGCAGCAGCCACCATGGCCGCCTCCCAGACTGAGCCTTCCTGGCATTCACCGTCACTGAGCAGCACCACGGCCCGGCCAGGGGTGCCCTGGATTCGCCGGGCCAGTTGGCGGCCGAGGGCGATCGGCAGGCCGTGGCCAAGGGAGCCGGTCGCCGCCTCGATGCCCGGCAGCTTGCCGGGAGAGGGATGCTCCGGCAGCAGGCTGCCGTCGGTGTTGTAGCTGGCGAGTGTTTCCAGCGACCAGAGGCCTCGCCGGGTCAGGGCGGCATACAGCGCGGTGGCGGCGTGTCCCTTACTCAGGATGAAGAGATCGCGGTCGGGCTCGTGAATTGTGTCAGCATCGATCTCCAGCCCGCCAAAGTAGACCGCCGTGAGAATGTCGATACACGACAGGCATGAAGCCAGATGCGGCGTGCGGGCCTCATGTGACAGCTGGACCACGTCCATTCGCAGCCGCGCGGCAATCTGGCAACAGTCATCAGGTGGAGAGGCCGTCATCGCTTATGCTCGTAGGCATGCGGCTGTGAATCGATGCTCAACTCGTACCGCCGCATCCAGTCGATCGTGTCGGTGATGGTCGTCTCCAGCGACCGCTTCGGCTGCCAGCCCAGTTCGTTCCGGGCGGTTGTGCAGTCGAGCAGATAGGC
>CALAZQ010000444.1 GCA_937926325.1 uncultured Planctomycetaceae bacterium
GTGACCGGCAGCGGCCTGCCCTGGCCGGTGGCCCTCGTCGTCCCGGAGCCGGCCGTGGTCCGGCGAATGCTGCGGCGGTTGCGGTGCCGGGTCTGGAGCCGGCAGCAGGCCCTGACGAACCGCCGGCTGCTCGACTGGTTTGCCCGCCGGCTGGCGGCCCGGCAGCAGCAGCTGCCCCGTGGCTGGCAGGTCCGCCGCTTCGTGCTGGTCGACCATCCCTTCGATGCCGCCCATGGTGAAGCGACCGAATCCTTCAAGGTGAAGCGGCGGGTGGTGGCTGAGCATTTTGCCGAGCTGCTCGACCGGTTGCAGGCGGGCCAGCTGCCACCGGGTACCGGGGCGATCGAGTCAAACAGTTCTGGGCGGCGCGAGCCGATGCGACCGCAACCAGGCCATCAGGCGATTGCGCCGGCACCGCTGGCGACCGCAGTCTGGCAGGGAATGGCGGCTGGGCGGCCGCAGGAGTTTGCTCAGGCCGCAGCGGCAGCGACAGCGTCACTGCCCGCTGCTGTGGCCGGCGTGGTTGAACAGGCCGAGCACCAGCTTGATCAGCTCACCGCCGCCGGCCAGCTTTACGAGCCGGCCGACATTCCCGCCAGTCCGCCTGCTCCCCTGGCTGATGCACCGTCGCCACCCACCGGCAAACTCAGTCGGCAGGCCGAAGCGACGCTGGCCGAGACCGGCCTCTGGGGGCTCGCGGTCCCTGAGCAGTTTGGTGGCAGCGGCTGCCGCTTTGCAGATTTTGTTCGGGTGGTGACCAGGCTGGCCGGCCGCTGTCCGACCGTCGCCGGCCTGCTCTCGGTGCACTCGACGATTGGTGCCGTCGCCGCGGTTGCTGACTTTGGCACTGAGCGGCAGCAGCAACACTGGCTACCCCGGCTGGCCGAGGGCCGGCCGCTGTCGGTCTTCGCCGCCACCGAGCCCGATGCCGGCTGTGACCTCGGCCGGGTTGCCTGCCGGCTGGAACGTGACGGCGACCGGCTGCTGCTCTCGGGCACCAAGATGTTTATCACTGGCGCAACCTACGGCCGAGCAGTCAAGCTGCTGGCCCAGCATGACGGCCGGCCGACCATCGTGCTGGTTCAACTGCCTGAGGCTGACACCGCCGAGTTCTCCCTGCGTGGCTACGCCCTCCATCCGCTCAAGCATGCCCACAATAATGCCCTTGAGTTCCGCCGGTTCCCCGTCTCGGTCGATGACATCCTGACTGTCGGCCCGGTGGCCAGTGGCCGTGACCGGGATGGCATGGCAATCGTCTGGCACGGGCTCAACCGGGGCCGGGTGACCCTGGCGGCGCAGGCGGCCGGCACGATCGGCCTGCTGATCGACCGGGCGGTCGAGTTTGCCTGGCAGCGACAGACCTGGGGCGAGCCGATCGCCCGGCGAGAGCTGGTGCAGGGCCGGGTGGGCCGGATGGCGGCAGCCCGCCTGGCCTGCGAGGCACTGGCCAACTGGGCGGCGGCCACAATCGACGCCGGCGGAACCGGTGAATGCGAGGCGATTCTGGCCAAGGTGGTGGCCAGTCGCTGCCTACGAACAGCGGCGGTCGAAGCCTTGGGCATTCATGGCGGCCGGGCCTTCCTCGTCGGCCATCCGCTGGGCGACTCATTCCATGATCACTTTGCCGCCGGTGTCTACGAAGGGGAGAGCGATCTGCTGGGCTTGGCCCTGTTCAAGGGGGTGGCCAAACAGCATCCGCTGGCGGCTGCCACCGGTGGCAGGCGGGTGACCGGCTGGCTGGGTTGGCAGCTGGCCCGCCGCTGGCCCGCGGGCAGTGACGCTGACGATCGTCAGCTACTCGACGGCAGGCTGCGGGACTATGCCCGGCAGGCCCGCCGGGGCTTGGCTCGCTGGAGCCTTGAAGCGGACCACTGCCTGCGGCGGTATGGCCGCGGGCTGGCCGACCGGCAGTTGGTGGTGGCCGATCTCTCCACCCGGCTGCAGCAGCTCATCTCTTGCCTGGCGGTTGTCCACCTGGCTGACCGGCTGGCTGACGACCAGAGCGTGCTTGCCGCCACCTGCTGGTGCCGCGAGGCGCTGGCCGCGGCAACGGGCAGGCGACCCACCGCCGCTGACCAGGCAACGCTTGCCGCACTGGGCAGGCTGACGCTCGAGACGAGCGTTGCTAGCTTCACGGAAAGCTCGGACGTCGTGTCCGACTTTCCTTGACGCGGATGAGTGGCATCCTGCCGCCGGGTGGTGATGCGGTCAAACGTTCCGCACGTCCAGTCGCTTCCGCTCCTGGCTTCCTGTGGGCAGGTGTTGGGTGAGAGCCGCCGGTGGCGGCCGGCGGACCGGCATTGTGCGTTGGTGACGCGTCTCATGCTGATCGTGTCCAGTCGCTTCCGCTCCTGGCTTCCTGTGGGCAGGTGTTGGGTGAGAGCCGCCGGTGGCGGCCGGCGGACCGGCATTGTGCGTTGGTGACGCGTCTCATGCTGATCGTGTCCAGTCGCTTCCGCTCCTGGCTTCCTGTGGGCGGCAGCCGTTTGACGAGGCTCGGGGGTGCTCGTGCCCTCGAGCGAGCTACGGCAGCAAGCGGAGGCAGGATGCCGAAGCGCAGCGGACGTGCAGCGATCGGCGGCCCGGATGGCCGACGTGAGCGTCCAGCGAGTGGGCACGGGCACCCCCGAGCCGGCGATTTTCATCCGGACGTCGGGGTACCTTCATCACGCCGGCGGGCTCACCGGCTGGCGACGACGGCCGGCCACCAGGTGCAGAGGT
>CALAZQ010000445.1 GCA_937926325.1 uncultured Planctomycetaceae bacterium
GGCTGGATGAGGTCCGAAAGGTCGACGCAATCCCAGTCCTCGGCACCGGCAAGACTGACTACAAAACCCTGCGGTCGTGGATTGAGCAGGGGGGCGAGGCCGGAAACGTGACGTGAGGGAGCGGTCTCCTCACTTGACGCATAAAATCCAGTTCACAGCCTACGAACCGGATTTCACCAACCGATAATTGAGCGGCTTGCTGAGTTTGGTCTCGGAGAGATCTGAGAACGGAAACGGGACGAGCACTACCGCTCCTCGGCCAGATGGGACCACGCCTCATCCTCCTCCGAACGATTCCAGTCCTCCGCCAATGCTGCTTCGCTGAGAAGCGACACCTCATGCTGTGGGGCTGCCGCTTCTTCAAGAATCGTGACCAATGCACGTTGACAACGGGGAAGAACGACCGGCTCAGTCAAGCGAACCTGTCCGCGTTCGTCGATTGTTGCTTCAATTGTCCTGATCATATTTTCACCATACTGAACCGGTGGGACGGTTTCAACCCGTTGCAGACGATGCCGTATCTGCTGGCGGCCCGGCTATCTGTCCGTGGAAAAGCCATCCATGGCAATGGTGTTCGGTACCAATTCTGGCGCCCTGATTGTGCGGCGTAGCTGTCTATTTTCGTTCTCCCTCTCCCGCTGGGAGAGGGCTGGGGTGAGGGTGCTTTCGTCGAACGTTCCGCAGCGGAAGGCACCCTCACCCGGCCTGCGGCCGGCCTCTCCCAGAGGGAGAGGCAAGAGAGATAACGCTCGCTTGGTTGGGCACATGGCGTGCCGAACACCATTCCCGCATGGGCGGGTGCAGCTTCGTTTCACTGCGGCTCGACGCCTGAGAGGCTCTGCTGCAGATTCGGTGACGCACCTACCGGGGCAGCATCGCCACGCTGAAATGCCGGAACTCGACGCGGCTGTTGGGAAAGGCAGCCAGACAGACGTGGCCGCTGGCGGCAGCGTCTGGATCGATGGCAGCTTCACCCAGCACCGTGCCGGCCACGAAAAAGACCGCCCGCCAGCGGCTGCCGGTGGTGTCGAGCAGGATGGTGCGGGTCTGCTCGCCGCCAAAGCGGTCGCCACGGCCGACCGGGTGGGTCTGGCCCGGGCCGGCATAGGCCCGATTGGCTTCGGCATCGGTGCGGTGTCGCTGCACCTGCCAGGGGCCACGCGGAATGTAGCTGGGGTTATCGGCGTCGTCGGTCAAGCCGATCGCCCCCCAGCCGACGCCGCCGGCGGTGGTGTGGATCGTCACTGAGATTTGGTAGCGATGCCCCGGCTCGGGCTGAAACGGCAGCGTTGCCAGACCATGCGAGGTGGCGACGAGGGCTCCGGTGTCAGGGTCAAGCCGCCAGCCCGCCGCCGGGGCTCGCCAGGCCACCTCGCCGATGCCCCCGCGGGCACCAGGCGGCATGCCTGTTAGCGGACCGCTGCCCGTAAATGCATCGGCAAGCAGGATGGTGGCCCGGGCTTGATCCCAGCCGAACCGGCGGAGGGCCTCCGCCCGACTGCTGCCCCCCGGCGGCAACGACCGCACAAACCGCTCGGCGG
>CALAZQ010000446.1 GCA_937926325.1 uncultured Planctomycetaceae bacterium
GCCGGCACCGCGCACCACTCGGTGTGCATCGGGTGGTCGGTAATCCGCTCGGTGCCGATCGGCCGAAAGGTATCGAGGCCGACGTGCAGGGTTACCTCGGCCCGGCCGATGCCTCGGTCACGCAGTTGCTGAAGCAGGTGCGGTGTGAAGTGCAGTCCGGCGGTCGGCGCGGCGGCCGACCCCGGCTGCTCGGCAAAGACGGTCTGGTAGCGATCGACGTCCTCCCCCCGGGCCTCACCGCCGCGGATATAACCCGGCAGCGGCACGCGGCCAACGCGGGCCAGCAGGGTCGGCGTCGGCTCGTCGGAGAGCGGCTCAACCAGCCAGGTGCCCCCTTCGCCGCGGCCAACCAGGAGGAGTTCGGCAGCATCGGCTCCCGCTGAATCGACCAGCACAATCCGCTCACCGACCACGGGACGGCCCCGGGTTTTGGCCAGGATCGACCAGCGTCGCCGGCTCTCGTCAGCCGGCAGCTCGGCCAAAAAAAGCCCTTCCCATCGCCCTCCGGTGTCAGCCCGCCGGCCAATCAGCCGGGCTGGCACCACCCGGGTGTCGTTGACCACCACCAGATCACCGGGGGCGAGTATCGCCGGGAGCTCACGAATGCTCGCATGGCGGAGCGAACCGGTCGCCCGCTCCACCACCAAGAGCCGGGCCGCCGCCCGGTCGGCCAGCGGCTCTTGGGCGATGAGCTCCGGCGGCAGTTCGTAGTCATAGCAGTCGGCGGCTTCGGGGTCGGTGTGCATGCGTCAGAGCGTACCGCACCGCAGATTTTTCTCGCCTTCGTGTTGATAAACTGAGGGTTTCACTGCCCCATCTGATGACCAACAGCCGCGTGAGCGAATCCGAATCGAACAAGCAAACGTTCCCCGCGGCCAGCCAGCACGTCAGTGTGATGCCGCGGGAGTCACTCTCGTTTCTCGCCCTCCAGCCCGGCATGACGGTCGTTGATGGCACGCTCGGCGGCGGTGGCCATACCCGGCTCCTGGCCGAGGCCGTTGGCCCGACGGGCCAGGTGATCGCGATCGATCGTGACCCGGCCGCCATCGATCGGGCCGCCCGGGAACTGGCCGGCCTGCCGATTCGCTTCGCCCAGGCCAATTTTCGTGACCTGCCCGAGGTACTCGATGCGGTCGGCAGCGAAGCGGTCGACGGGGTGCTGCTCGACGTCGGCCTGTCGAGCGACCAGCTCGCCGACCGCAGCCGGGGGTTTTCTTTTGAGGCCGACGGGCCGCTCGACCTGCGGTTTGACCCGACCGAGGGTGAGCCGGCATGGCGGCTCGTCAACCGGCTGCGGCCCGAGACCCTGGCCGATCTCATCTATGAGTTCGGTGAGGAACGCTACAGCCGCCGCATCGCCCGCAGGATTGCCGCGGCCCGCGAGCGGCAGCCGATCGAATCGGCCCGCGACTTCGCCAGGCTGGTCGCCTCCGCCATTCCCCGCCAGTCGCCACCCCCCCGCATCCATCCCGCCACGCGTACCTTCCAGGCGCTGCGAATCGCCGTCAACGAAGAGCTCAAAAGCCTGCAGATCGCCCTCGAACGCATCCCGACACGGCTGCGGCCCGGCGGGAGACTGGTGGTGATCTCGTTTCATTCGCTCGAGGATCGGCTGGTCAAGACTGCCTTTCGCAGCCCCCAGACCTGGGACTGCCTGACCCGGTCGCCGCGGGAGCCGCAGCCCGACGAAGTGGCGGCCAATTCCCGTGCCCGGTCGGCCCGGCTGCGGGCAGCCGCCCGCGTGGCCTGATCGCTCTGGCAGCGACGGGTGGGTTTCAGCAGAATCCCCGCCCCACTTCAGCCTCGGCCGCTGCCGGCCACGAGGCGACACCTCCTGCTGGTCTCGGATGGGACGCGAGTCGCGACTGCTGCTGGCACTGCTCGGCCTGCTGGCCGGTGTCTTTGTTGCTGCGCTCACAATCAGGCTGTTCAGCCCGCGGCCACCGAAGGGGGCTGGCCCTGACATTCATGCCGCTCCAGCCTCGTCCGCCCCCACTCCGCTCGTGCCACCCCCGGTGCTCACGCCGCGGCCACGGCCCGAGGCGTCACGGCCCAGACCCGCCGATCGAGCCCCGAAAGACGACGTTGAACGATTCGCTGCCGGCGAGCTGCCGACGCTCAAGCCACCGATCGCCGCCGACCGAGTCGAGCCCCGTGCAGCCAATACGACAGCGAGATTTTCAGCGTCAAAAAACCTCACCCGGCTGGTATCGAACGACGAACCGGTCACGGCCGCTGCCCCTCCGTGGCAGGCGGCCGATCAGCCGCGGCTGCAGCCCGCCGCGGCTGGGACTTCCGTGAGCCTCCAACCGCCGGTCCCGCCACCGCCCGCACCCCAGACAGCCACAGCTGCCGCACCCCGAGCCTTCGAATCGCCTCCGGTTCCCGCTCCATCAACTCCGCCGCCAGGCCCACCCCCGGTCACCCCAGGCGAGCCCTACGTCGTCGTTGCCGACGACTGCTGGTGGAGCATCGCCGAACGAGCCTATGGCGATGGACGTTACTACCGCAGCCTGTTCGCCTGGAATCGGGTGATCGACCCGGAGATTTCCCTGGCCGCCGGAACGACGCTGGAGATTCCCCCGCCGGCACGGCTGCAACTCGCCTGGCCCCGGCTGGTTCCTACAGATTGAGCCGCGCGAAACCGCTCTGGTTCCGGCCGCAGGCCACCGCTACCGTCCGCCACTCACCGCTGGCGGCTGCACCGCCCGGTGGCAAACCTCTGGAAGTGGTGGTCGCATGCTGGTTGGTCGCGTCAGTTTCAAACATCTCGTTTCGCTGCTGCTTGTTTTCATCGGTCTGGCCACCACGACAGCGGCGAGAGCAGCCGGCTATCGCACCGCCAACTTCGTGATCGAGGCACCGTCGGACCAGCTGGCCCGGCGGATCGGCGATGCCGCCGAGCAGTACCGTCACGATCTGGCCGTCGAATGGACCGGCCAGCCGCTGCCCCGCTGGAGCCGCCCCTGCCCGATTACCGCGCAGGTCGCCCCGAACCTCGGTGCCGGCGGAGCCACCAGCTTCGTCTTCGACCGCGGTGAGGTCTTCAACTGGACGATGACCATTCAGGGCAGCGAAGAACGGATCCTCGACTCGGTCCTGCCCCACGAAATCACCCATACGATCTTTGCCAGCCATTTTCGGCAGCCGCTGCCGCGGTGGGCCGACGAAGGCGCCTGCACGACGGTCGAACACCCGGTCGAGCGGGCCCGGCAGCACCGCATGCTGATTGAGTTTCTGCGGACCGGCCGCGGCATCGCCTTTCCGGAAATGTTCGCCATGCGAGAGTACCCCACCGATGTTCTGCCACTCTATGCCCAAGGCTATTCGCTGGCCCGGTACCTGATCGAACGCGGCGGCCGTCGCCGCTATGTCGCCTTTGTTGGGGACGGCCTCGATGGCAACGATTGGGCCGCCGCCCTCGGACGTCACTATGGCGTCGGCGACCTGGCCAATCTGCAGCAGACCTGGCTCGACTGGGTGAAGAAGGGCTGCCCGGCTCCGCCTGCGGCCCTCGCAGCCGCCATGCCAGAACCCGCCAACTGGTCACCGACCACCCGGGGCCAGAGCCCGGACCCTGCCGCCCGCCGACAGCCGAGCCGCGAACGGCTGGCCACCACTACCAGCCGGCAGTCGATCTACGTGCTGCAGGCCCGGCGGACCCAACGCCAAGGCGGCGGCAGCTTGGCGACAGAGGCAACGCCCGTCACCCGCCGGTGACGAGCACCGTCATGTGGTAGAAGACCGGCGCGGCGAAGCAGATCGAGTCGATCCGGTCGAGCACGCCGCCGTGGCCGGCCACGAGGGTGCCATAATCCTTGACCCCGCGGTCCCGCTTGATCGCTGACATCGTCATGCCGCCGGCGAAGCCCATCACCGCCACCACCAGGCCGGCCACCGCCGCCTGCCAGGGCTGGTAAGGGGGCGCGGCCCACCAGAGCACCGCCGCCAGCAGCGCCGTGCTGGTGGCCCCGCCCAGCAGCCCCTCCCAGGTGCGATTGGAACTGACCGCGGCAGCCACCAGCCGCTGGCCGAGCACCCGGCTCCAGACATACTGCATGCAGTCGGCAAACTGGACCAGCAGGATCAGAAAGAAGAGCAGCCGAAAGTTGGCGTCACGGCCGCCGGCGGCCGCCGTGTCGATCGGCAGTTCGAGCAATGCCGGGGCGAACGAGAGGCAGTAGACGCAGACCACCAGGCCCGCCTGAATCTTCGCGGTCCGCTCGAGAAATCGCTTGTAGTCTCCCGCCACCGCTGACCGGGCGAGGACGAACAGGGTGGCATAGACCGGCAGGAAGACACTGTAGATGTCGTACCGGTTCATCCCCACCAGCACATAGTGCAGCGGCGTGAACAGGAAGAACACCCAGAAGAGCGAGCGGTGGTCCCCCTTGCGGGTCGGCGTGAGGGTGATGAACTCCCGCAGGGCCCAGAACGAGACCAGCCCGAAGAGGGTCACGGTGGCGGTTGACCCCAGCCAGAAGGCCGCCGCCAGGACGCTGCAGAGAATCCACCAACCCCGGATCCGCAGGTTGAAGGTTCGCACGGCAGCCGCGTCGATGCCCCGGTCGGGATGCCGTTTGAGAAACTGGCCCACGGCGGTGACCAGCAGCAACAGCAGCAGGACACCGGCAATCAGAGCAATGGTACGGATGTCGTTCACGGTCAGACCGCCCGCTGGCCGGCTACTCCTTCAGCGACAGGACGGCCCGTCGAGCGCGGGCGAGAAAATCGAGTTTGGCCTCATCACGCTCCAGCCAGAGCGGCGGACCAAAACTGATGCACGACAGGAGTGGCACCGGCAGGAACTCACCCCGTGGCAGCACCCGGTTGAGGTTGTCGATGTGGACCGGAATCAGTTCGATGTCGGGCCGCTTCTTGGCCAGGTAGTAGAGGCCACTTTTGAACTCACCGACTTCACCGGTCACGCTCCGGCTGCCCTCGGGAAAGACGATCAGGGAAAAGGTCGTGCCCGCCTCCCGCAGCATCAGATCGACGGGGCTCTGATGCACCTTGATGTCGGTTCGGTCGATCAGGATCGCATCGAATACTTCCTGGGCCAGCCACTGCCGCACCGGGCCGCCCGACCAATAGTCCTTCGCCGCCACCGGCCGCGTCACCTCCCGCACCAGCCGTGGCAATGACGCCCAGATCAGCAGGGCGTCGAGATGGCTGGTGTGATTGGCAAAATAGACCCGTTGGCAGGTGTCGGGCTGGCTGGCAATCCACCGCACGCTGGCCCCGGCCAGCAGCCGGGCGAGCCCGGCCAGCCCCAACCCGGTCAGCCGGCACAGCGGAGTCCGGCTCACTGGCTGCGTGAGGGGCGGCGGGGAAAGGTCAGCAGGAGCAAGCATCGGAAACTGGCGAGTGAGGATGGAGAGCGGGGAGCCGAGTGGTCAGCGTGCCGAAACGAAGGGGTTGTGCTGTTTCTCGTGACCGATCGTTGTCGGCTCGCCATGCCCCGGCAGGACGACGGCCGAGTCGGGAAGGGAATAGAGGTGCTCGACAATGCCCGCCGCCAGGGCCGCGAAATCGCCGTCGGGAAAATCGGTCCGCCCGATGCCCTCATGAAACAATACGTCGCCGGCGAATACCAGAACCGGATCGGTCGGAAACCAGAAGACGACATGCCCCCGGGAATGGCCGGGAATCTCGGCGACGGAAGCCTCCAGCCCGGCAAACGGAATCGGCAGACCCTGCCGGAGGAGGGTGTCGGCCGGTGGACTGGTTACGGAAATCCCATAGCCGGCCGACAGATTGGCGACCGGGTCGGTCAATTTGTCGGCATCGGCATGGCCGATCATAACCGGCGTTTGCGGCCAACGCTCACGCAGCGGGGCAACCCCGGCGATATGGTCCGAATGCCCATGCGTGAGCACGAGTGCCGCTGGCTCGAGCCCTTCACCCTCGAGCAGATTCACGATTGCCTCGGGCTCAAAGCCGGGGTCAACCACGAGGCAGCCCGGCTGACCGGCCCGCCGGACGATGTAGCTGTTTTCAGCAAACGGCCGCGAGATCACCCGGAAGACCTCAAGCGGGCCGGCAGTCACGAGCGGTGTCGAAGGGGCCATGACAGAGCATTCGAATAACGGTTCAGGGTCGATCGCGAGCCTCTACTCTATCCGCAACACCACCCAGAACGGCAGGGGGGCGGCGGCCCGAAAAACGCCCCTGGCCGGCTCTGGCCCGCCGGTTTTTTGCCATGGCTCCCTGCGGCCGCGATCGCTACCGTTTCGCAACCGTGGCAAGTCGGCGGCCCCCGCCGAGCCACCGGGGCCGGTTGCAGGGGTTCGTCCGGTCGTTCGCAAGGTGCGGATGAGGCGACCCACGGCAAGAACAGCAACGCCGCGGCGATCCGCGGAGCGATACCGTTCAAGCAGCTTTCCCAGCGTGTCCTCACCGCGATTCCGCGACACCTGGTGATCGATGGCCATTCGAACGATCCAATGGAGGATTCTGGCATGAGCGAATCTGGCAAGCCTGCGTCGGCATCACTGCCGCACCGAATCGGAGCCCGGCGGCCTCGCCGCCGCTTTGGCTGGGCCCTGCTGCCCTGCCTCGCTGCCGCTGCCGCCACCGCTGCCGCCGAACAACCGGGCCTGCTGCCCAACGGCGGGGCCGCCGAGGGCAATATCGGCGCTCCGGATGCCGTCGCCAGCACCACCCCGGGCCAGCATCCGCTGGAGCCGGCGTTGGAACTGGCTGCCAGGGGACTGGCCAACATCAAGGCGAACATCCAGGACTACTCCTGCACGGTCGTGAAACGGGAGCGAATCGGCGGCGAACTGAAGCCGCATGAGTACATGTTTGCCAAGGTTCGGCACCAGCCCTTCAGCGTCTACCTCTACTTCCTCGCCCCCGACAGCGTGAAGGGCCAGGAAGTGATCTATGTCGATGGCCGCAACGACGGCAACATGCTGGCCCATGCCGGCAGTGGCGTCCGGGCGATGGTGGGGACGGTGTCGCTGAAGCCGCAGAGCATGTTGGCGATGCAGGGCAACCGCTATCCGATCACCGAACTCGGTGTCGAAAATCTTGCCAAGCGACTCGTCGAGGTGGCCGAGCATGACAAACAGTTCGGCGAGTGCGAGGTGAACTTCTACCCCGAGGCCAAGGTCAACGGCAGGGTTTGCACCTGTGTCCAGGTGGTGCATCCGGTGCCGCGGCGGAACTTCCGGTTCCATCTCGCCCGGGTCTACATTGACGACGAACTGCTGATTCCGATCCGGTACGAAGCCTATGACTGGCCGGCTGAGCAGGGTGGTCAGCCGGTGCTGATGGAAGAGTACACCTACATGAACGTGAAGGTGAACAACGGCTTCACCGATGCCGACTTTGACCCGTCCAACACGGCCTACAAGTTCGGCGCCACCAAGTGATCGCCCTCCGGGCTTTGCGGTGGTTGCCCTGAAGCCGCGGCCCGCCCGATCAACGGCTGCTGCTTCAACGGGTCATTCCCGGCCGCGGGGCGATGGCCGTACGGGTGACCGACGAAGCGCCGACGGCCGAATCCCGCCGATACTCGATCGTCTCGGCCTCGGCGACGGAAACCGCGGGCGGCAGCCGCTCGCGACAGGCCCGCAGCCAACGATCGGCGAGTGTTGCAGCCACCACTGCCACCACCATGACTCCTGGCCAGAGTGGCTCGCGGGCGAGAAGCCAGGCCACCCCGCCCAGACCGGCCACAGCCGGCCACCACCGCGCGGCGGCGGCGAAGGTTCGCCCCGGTCGCCTGGTCACCGACCACCAGCCGGCAGCCCCCGCCAGGAATACCAGCAGCGTTGCCGCCGTTCGCCCGGAATCCTCGGCAGACCGGGGCCGAAACCGCACGGTGACTGCCGGCCGTCCGGGCGACGGCAGCAGCGTGAGCCGTGACCAGCGGGGGTCATCCAGCAACCGCCCGCCCGGCAACGGCTGAATTCCCCGCGTCCACTCCTCGGCGGCAGCCTGACTTTGCCGTCCTGCCGCCCAGGCCTCCAGCGGCGACCATTCGGGCCGCCGCAGGCCGCGGAACCGTTCGATCCGGCTGGCAGCCGCCCCAGGGCCCTGAGGTGTGAAGGCAGCCAGAAGCCGATCGATCGCGGCACTGGCCTCGCCGCGAATCCGGCCGGCCTCGGCGGGCCGTGCCGTGCGGCCCTCGCCCGCCACCAGCGGGGAATGACTGGCCGGATAGTCGAGCGTCCAGATCATCCGCTCGATCGGCAGTTCGGTCAGCAGCGGCGGCTCGAACGAGACCGGTTCTCCCTGCATCGCCTCGATCCCGATTTCACCGACAAACACCACCACGATCTCCCGCGGCCAGAGGCTGGCACGGAGCGGAATCCTCCAGACATCATCCGGCCCCTGGCGATCCGGCACCGCCGGCTGCACCTCCCGGCCATCGACCAGCAACTCAAACAGGCGGAAGCCCTCCGGCAGCCGCAGCCCGACCTCCGCCCGACTGGTTGTCAAATCGAACCGCCCGATCCCCGACAGCCGCCCCCGTTCATCGATCACAATCTCAATGTCGGCAAGTTCCACCGCGGCCCGGGACGGGCTCGGTTGGCCCGTCGCGGCAGGCATGTCACCGGATGCCGGGGCAGCCTTGCTGGCTTGTTGCGAATCGGCCGCGGGGGCGTCGCTCAGGCCGGTCGTGCGGTACGACCAGGCTGCGTTGTTCACCGGCAGATCGATCCGCCAGGTCTCAGTGCCGGCGGGATCCTCAACCGCCACGCCGGTGATCGCATCGGCCTCACCAGACTGCAGCCCTTCGGCACCGGCCCGCCCCCGCGGCTCACCAGCCTCAAACAACTCGGGCCGCCCCTGACCGGCGGCGTCGACCCAGAGCACCGAATAGGGCAGGGTTGCGGCAACCTCGGAAGAAATAAGGGGCAGCGGGCCTGCCGCCGGCAAGGGTCGGCCCCGGCGGGCCTCCAGCCGCAGCAGGTAACGGCCGGGGCGGGGGCGTTGCAGAACCAGCCGTTGGCTGCCGGATGATCCGGCGGTCCGCACCAGATCGACCGGACGACCAGCAACGGCAGCATCGCCGGTTTCCTGCTGCTCACTCAGTTGACAGGCTTCAATCTCAAAGCCCTCTGGAACCCGCAGCCTGTCTTCGACCCAGACCGTTGCCCGGGCATCGATCACCGCCTCATAGACCAACCGGGTGTCACGATTGCCCGCGATAATCTCAACCTGCTGCCGCCCCCGCACCGGTGTCACCGACCGGGTCACCTCGAGCATCACCGGTTGACGCTGCAGGGCCAGTGGTGGCAGGCCGCTGGCGGCCTCTCCTCGGGCTGAACCCCCGCGGGATCCGACGGCCCCCGATTCAAGGCTGGTCTCAATGATATCGGCCGACCAGCGGATGCCTGCGAACGAGTCTTCCAGCAGTGGCGGGGCGGCACTTCCCGGAAATCGGACTGTCAGATCGAGGTCGGCGGCCGCAGCCAGCAGCACCTCGCGATGATCGAACCGCACGCCACGCAGCCAGACATCAGGAAGTTCAAAAACACCGACCGGACCGGTCAGCGGCATGGTGAAAGGAATCTCAAACCGGACCTCTCCGCGGACCGGTGTCTGCCGGTCGATCCGGTAGACGCCGGGGGCGACCTGCATCAATTCGTAGTCGGCAGCGACGCCAGCCGGCTGGTCGGCCGGGTCGTTCACGGCTGGCACGAGCCGCGAATCGGCCTGCAGCCAGACGGTCGGCAGAATTGCCGCGCCGGTGTCGATGGTGAACTCGGCCGTCAGGCGGCAGGCATCGGCATCCCAGACCAGCCGGTTCCGGCTTTCGGCCTCTCGCACCGCGGAGACCAGCGTGCCCTCGGGATCGACAGGCCGGATCAGCCGTAGCAGACTGGCGGCCGGCAGCCGGTAGCCCTGCTGGCCGTTCTCTCGAGCCTGGGAAGCTGTCGCCTGCTGAAACACCCGCCCGTCACGCGACCACTCGCAGCTGAGCCGGCGGCCGCCCCGGTTATCGGCCTCCGGCGTCACGGGGCTGAGACTCGTCTGGGGCGAAACCGGAAGCCGAACCTCAGCAATCTCAAGATCACCCCGGCGGTTCCAGGCCGGCTCCAGCGGGACTGTCACGGTGTGCCGGCCGGCCGCCGGCAGTGGCAGCGTCAGCCGCCGCCGATCGGATGACAGGCTGGCTCGTACCACCCCGCCGTCCAGCCGCACGGGCAGGGCCGCAAAGCGGCTTTCGGTCGGTGCCTGATCGAGCGTGAGAACGGTGGCGGCATCTGACTCAACCAGCAGGTTCAGCCACCAGACATCGGGGGATCCGTCAGGCCGCCAGCTCCGGCGGGGCTGCGGCTCAACCCGGCAGTCGAGCAGCCGCGTGCCCGGGAGGCCCGCCGCCGTTTCAGCCCCGGCCAGCACCCGGAACAACGGCTGCGGAACCAACGCCGTCAGGCCCTCGTCAACCGGCGTGAAAAACACCCGCAGAGGCTTCTCTTCGGCCGCGGCCGGGACCGGCGACAAAGCGGTCGCCAGCAGGACCAGCCCCCCGATCCCGACCGGCTTGGTAATGCCCCGGAGCCGCAGGATGGCGACGGCGATCACCGCCCAGAGTCCCGACCGGACCATCAGGTCGAGAGGCTGCGGAACCCACAGGGCAGCCACGGCCAACAGCGTGGCCGCAGCAAGCAGCAGCCAACTGCCACGCCAGGAAACCTGAATGGCCAAACCTGCCGCCACCAGCGCCGCGAGGCCTGCGGCGGTGACCAGCGTGAACCGATCGACCAGGAGGAAATAATGCCGTTCATAGCGGCCGGCCGTCGGTACGAACCGGCGGCTGCGGAAGGCCCGGTCGATGCCGCCGTTCCGCCGCTGGCCGGCTGTGAACGTGGCCGCCCGGGCGACGCCACCAACCAGCCGACTCGTCCAATCGGACCGGGCTGCGTCGACCTCACGATAGCCGCGGGCGATAGCGGCGACCGACAGGGCATTCGGGAGCAAGAGCTGCCATTCCCGGAGCAGCGTCGGGGCATCGACCGTCGGGGTGTCGGTGCTCAGCCGCCAGAGCCCGAATCGCGGTATCGCCACGGTGGCGGTTCGCACCAGGATCGTCAGCCGGCGGCTTCCGGACGGCAGAAATATCGGCAGCTCTCCGGTCGGGGCGGCAAGCAACGGCATCCGCTCACCCCCGACCGTGACGCCCAGCAGCCGATGGTCGGCCGGCAGGCTCAGCTGGATGCTGCGGCGGCCATCATTTTCCAGCTCGAAGCTGGTCTCGAATTCAGCCGCGGCAGAGGCGAAGCACCGCACGGTGGTTCGCTCGCGCCAGACCCAGGCCCGGGCGACAGGCCTGGCCGCCACCGGTGCCGGCACCAGCACCGCGGCCGGGTCATTCGCGTTCCCGACGCCCACCACCCGCATGTCGTAGGCCAGTTCGGCGACCGTCTCGAGGGGAGCATCGCCGTGTCGTTCCCGCGGCGGCAGCTCGGTCAGCCGCCGGTTCTCGACGAGTGGCCGCTCCTGCCCAACCGCCTGCACAATCGTCTCACCGGTGGCTGCGACTGCTGCTTCGACCCAGGCCAGCGGCAGGGGTGTCGGCTCGGTGAAACCGCGGGCCGCGGTGGCCCGCAGGGTTCCGGAGCCGGCCATGGGTGGCGTTATCTCGATGCGATATGAGGCCGCCGCCGGCCAAGGGGTGGCGGCAGGGCCCTCGCGGGCGGACCGGTCAACCGGCTCCAGCCGCCGGGCAAAAACCGTTGCCTCGCCAGCCGCCAGGATCGACCAATCAAGCTCGCCGACGGGCTCAGAAAAATGAACGGTGACCGTGTCAAGCTGCCCCTGCAGGGGCTGGCAGACGAAGCTGTAGGTTTCGTTGAGCCGCTCACCCCGGACGGTGAACCGGGCCTGGGTCTCAACCTCCAGTGGTGGTCTTCGGCGGAGCAGCCGGAACGACCGCGGAGGGGTGAGGGTGCCGGCAGCAACCCGCTGCCGCCAGCTCGTGCCCTCGCTCAGGGCGAGCAGCCGGGGGGGTAACGTCGGCGGGGGCTCGTCACCAACTCCGCCGATTTCCTGCAGGGTCGTGTCCGAACCGGTCTGCAAATCGATCCAGGATCGGCCTGGGGTCTCCCCAACCAGCCGCACCATTTCGACATCGGCGGAGCTGAACCGGCCGCCGGCCGGAATGCCACTGCGGTGCCCCGTGATCCGCAGCCGGAGTTCGCGGTCGGTCGTCACGGCCGTCGGCAGATCGAGAATCAGCCGGTCGCCCCGCCGTTCCCGCACGACCTTCCATTCATACCGCTGCCCCGCTGGCACCGTCGCCTCCCCGCGGGCGGCGGTAATCGCCGGTCGGTCGGGCAGAGCCTCGAGTGGTGAGCCCACTCCGTCGCCGGTCGGCTGACCCAGTGGCTCGATCGAATCGATGAACCAGCCCTCACCGACGATCGCCTCGAGCCGATGGATGCTGCCACGCCGCACCTGAATGTCGCAGGCGGCCCGACCAATGACCGCCGCGGTCGTCAGGTCGATGGTGGTCACCCGGGCGATGTCGAGTTCGGGCCGCTGGGGAGCAACCACCGCGCGTACCGTTGCCCCGGGGCGTTGCGATTCAAACACCAGTCTGGCCCCGGCTGCCTGCGTGGCATCGGCACCGCTCGACCCAGAAACTGCTGGCAACGGCCAGCGAGCAGCCTCCTCGGGCGGGATCGGCCGGCAGCCATCGGCGTCGATATCGACGCACTGCAGATCGGCAGCCACTGTCACCTCCAGCCCGCCGCCGGCCCATTGCCAGGCTTCGAGGGCGATGCCGGGCAGCCGGTCGGGCAGGCTCGTCTTCGCATCGGTGGCCAGCACCGCCCGCAGCTGCAGCGGCCATCCGCGGCCCAGGGCCTCAACGGGCAGCCTGATCGCCAACGGTTCCTCCGCCGGCGACAGCCGCTCGACCGGAATGGCCTGATGCCCGTCATCCGGCTGAACCACAAGCTGCGTCAGCTGCAGCCGAGGGTCACTGGTGACCGCGAGTTCCCGGCTGGTCCAGACTCCGGCAGGCACGATCACCGCCGTGAGTTCCTTTGCCCGGCGACTCAGATGCACCCTCGACCAGAGGAACAGGCGGGGGCTCGTCGCCGCCGCGAGGGTCAGCCGAACGCGATCACGGGGACCGAAGGCAAACTCCCAAAACCGCCGGGGTTCGCCCGCCACCAGCACCGGTTCGGGCCGGCCTGAACGGCCCCGGCAGCCGGGAATCCGGGGCTCGAGGCCGGCAGGCAGCTCGAGCTGGAGCGTTGTTGAAAGCGCGGGGACGAGTGGCAACAGATAGGAAAACTCGGGCTGGCCGCCCGCGAGGGGCACCGCCTGAACCTGTGGCTGCAGCCCGCGGGTTGGCCGGATGGAGACCGCGGCAGTGACGACTCCCGGGCCCGGCACCCGCAGTTCAAGCGAGCCGTCGGGGAGCCCAAAGAGATCTACCTCGCTGCCCTCGGGAAGATCGAGTTCGGCAGCCGGCGAGAGCGACTGCTCGTCCGCCTGAGCGTTCTCTTCTTTGCCGGCAGCCCGCCAGCGGCAATTTCTGAGGTCGATCTGCCCGACGGGTAACGCAACCGCCGGCAACCCCGTCGCAGGGTCGGCACCACCGTTGACGGCGAACTCAACCTGCCCCACGAGCCGCCCGGCTTCATCAAGCCGCAACTGATAGCGGACGAGGTCGGCGGCAGGACGCGGCAGTCCGGTCAGCCGGCGGCCACCCAACCCTGCGAACTGGCCGACCGCCTCCTCGAACTCCACCGCCGACATCGGCACATACTGCGTCCCGGCAGGGACAACCTCAGCCAGCCGCCCCGGCGGCACCTGCACCCGGATGAACGACAGCCCCCCATCCCCGGCAGACACACCTGGCGACTGCTCCACCACCGGTGGAAGGACCGGGGCGGGGTCTTCCGCCAGCAGGCTACGGCCGACTGCCGCGGTACCGATCACCAGCATCAGGGCGAGCCGGTACCACCGGCCGCCACAAACAGGGCCTGCGGCCAGGTCCTTTCCACGTCGCCCCCGGCAGTGACAGCTGTCGCCCGATCGGTTCACCAGCGGATCCCTCCTACGATTCGGCGACGGACCGCCGGGGGGCGATATCGGTGGCGGCCTGCGGCGACGGGGTCTTGGTGTTGATTACCAGTGACTCATCAGGCGCGGCCCGCGTCACCGAGTCGGGACGGCGGTCGTACCCCGAGACAGCCTCGCTCGGCTGCAGCGAGCCAACCGACGTGGTCAGTCGCCACCAATTAAAGAGGGCCGCTGTCACCGCCAGCAGCAGCCCCGGAACGGCTGCCTGCAGCACCGTCAGCGTGGCGAACGGCACGATTGCCATGCCGGCGATGAAGGCGACCGCCAGCGGAGCAGCCAGCCAGTTGAAGAGCTGCCACCGCGACGAGAGGACCAGCCCGAGCAGCAGCGGCAGTCCACTGGCCAGCAGCACCAGGAACCACCGCGGCACCAGGATGATGCGGGCGGCAGCCGGGGTGCCGACATCGCAGTAGACCAGCCGGGCATCGCCGGCTGCCGCCGGTGCCGGCACCAGCGACTCCAGCCGTTCCGCCGCTGCTGCCGGCCTGGCGGACCGATCGAGATCGGACGCCAAACCGTTCCTGTTCGCAGCCGCGGTCACCCAAGCCGCAAGGTCCGCTGCCGAAACAACCGGCGTCGGCTGGAAGCCAAGCCGCGTCCAGCCCCAGGCCTGTTGGGCAGTCCAGCCGGCAGGTCCTGCCAAGACGGCTGCGTCGGCCGGCGGCAGCAGTTCCCAGTAGACCCGGCGGTACAGCGTGGAGGCCGGGAGCCCGGGCCGCTGCATTTCAATCGAGAGCGGCAGCGGCAGACCGCCAGCCAGCGAGGTGCGGGTGAGCGGCTGCCGAACCTCGATTTCAAGCAGATGGGTCCCACCGGTCTGATCGAGGTCGACCATCAGGCGGCCGCTGGCATCCTCGGCCACCAGCCAGTCGCCACCGTCAACGCGGACGCGGGCGGTGGTCTGCCCCGCGGCCAGGTCGGCCGGGTCAGTCTCGTTCGCCACCGGCAGAAACAGCGGCAGTCGACCGGCCGCGGTCGTGATGGCGTAGGTCCAGCGATCGAGCCTGAGTGTCCGCCTGACCGTGGTCTGTACCCAGGCCGCCTCCACCACGGTCTCACCGCGGACGTCCTCACCCCGCCGGGAAATCGCCAGACCGATCTGAGGCTGTTGCTGGATTGCATTCCAGGTCCGGCCGAAGCCGAGCTGCTGGAGATCACCCTCGCGATTCCAGCGGTCATCCCGGACGTCGACATTGAACCCGACCGTCTCGGTCAGCGTCACCGATTCACGGCCGATCACCGCCGGCCGTGGCAAGAGCAGGGGTACCGACACAGCCACGGTCGTCTCATCCGGAATCTCAGGCAGCGGCTGCCGGTACCGAATCACGAGCTCGCCCGTGCCCAAGAGCGGCTCCGTGAGCAGTGCCCGGATGGCCCGCCGTGGTCTGGTCACCGTGGGCCCGGCAGCCTCGGTTTGCGATTCATTCGCCGGGGCGGTCGCCGCCGCTGCTGCCCCCGGTGGCTCGGCAGTGACCTCGGCGGCAACAACCTCGGGCAGCAACAGCTGGCCGTTCTGGCGGATTTCGACATCGGCCTCGTCCAGCACCGTCTCAGGCAGCAGCCACTCGATGAATTCCAGCGGCACATGGGCGACATCGAGCCGCACGACCTGGCGAACCGCCAACGTGGTGGTGCCGATGTCGATCTGAGCGGCCACGGTCGCATCGACCTGGCGATCGAGAAATCGCCGGGTCGCAGCAAAGATCGCCTCGGTCGCCTCGACGCGATAGGCCATTCGCGGCAGGTCGCCGGCAGCCCTTCCCTGCTGGGCCGCAACCTGGCGGCTCATCCCCTCGATCAGCTCGTTGTCGGGGACGATTTCAATGTCACTGTCCGAGGTGATGGTGACACTGGCCGGTCCAACCAGATCAGCCCGGGGCACCGGGGTGGTCCATCGCAGCAGTGTATTGACGCGGTCGATCGGACGGCTGCACCGGAGCTCAACCACCACGTCACCGGCGAGCGGCTGCAGAAACGGCACCGACACTTCATCCTCATCGACCGCCACCCGCGCGGTGTCGACAATACCCGCAGGCCCCACCTCCTCAACCTCCCAGCCGGGAATGGCCAGCCGCACCCGCTCTGCCGCCACCCCGCGGATCGATGCCCGCAGCCGGATGTCGAGCTGAATGCGGCTGCCGCTGACGTGGTAGCGGTACTCCGGTTCGATGACGACGCGACTGCTGCGGGGTTTCACCTTCAGCGGCAGGCGAGCCGGTTGCGAATCGTAGGCGAAGGCCGCGACAAAGCCGGGCTGCTGCATCGCGACCTGTGGATCAATGCGACGATTCTCCGGCCGCGGTTCCCAATCGACCTGCCAGTCGCCGTCAGCGATCACACTGGTGCTGCCCCATTGCCGCCACGCCGGGATTCCATCGACGCTGAAGCCCGCGACGTCAAAGCCGGACCGACCCGCGGCATCGATGGCCCGCTCGCAGGCCAGTTCAACAACCGCCCGCCCGTCACGGACATCATCGAGCCGCACGACCACCTGCGGCTGCTCCGGCGTACCGGTCCGCCGGAGCAGGCTGGCTGGCTGGCCGACCCGACGGAGAACCGTTCGCGGAGGCAGGCTGATGGTGAGGGTCCGACGATCGGTCGGCAGATTGGCCAGGCGAAGCACTGCGTCGATCCGGGCCGTCCGGCCGTCAACCCTGACGACGCTTTCAGTCGTCACTTCGGCCAGTTCCGCGGTCACCGCAGCGGTCCGCTCCGGCTTCGCCAGCCGAATCCGGGTCGGCCCCACCAGTCCCTCAACCGACACCAGGCTCCGTCCGGTGGCGGCTGGGTCACCGTCCAGCGGTGTCACCGCGGGAGCGAGCACCCGCGGCTCGAGGCTGACCTGCGGCTGCCGCCGCCAGGTTTCGATTTCCAACCGGGAACTGGCCGCCGCCGGCAGGGTCAATGAGACGATATCCCGACGGTCGGTCGCATCGATCGGAATCAATCCCCGCAACACGATCGTCTGCCGCTCGGCCTCGTTGTCGAGGACCGCTGCTGAGGAATCCCTGCCATTGACCCAGACCAGAAAGCCACCACTGTCTCCCCGGAAAAACGCCGGAGCCTCGGCCACTGCCGGAGCTGGCTGGTCGCTCGCCGGAGTGCTCGCCGCGGGCTGCTTGTCGATCGTCAGAATGACCCGGCCGGCACCGGCCACCTGCGGCGGCCCGGTCAGCACCAGTTCAGGCAGCTTGAGTGGCAGCATGACCCAGCCGGAGCGGGTCTGGCGGATAACGCCCTCGACCGCAACCTCCGCGGTCTGACGGGTATCCTCTGGTGCCGGCATCGTCACCTGCACCCGCACCTGTTCAAGCACCGCACCGGGCAACTCCGGCAGCCCGGGCAGCCCCTCGCGGAGCCGAATCAGATCGACGAAGTCTCGGTAGCGAAAGCCGGGGACAGGCACCAACCCCCCGGTATCGTCTTCCAGATAGTAGAGCTCCGGCTCAAGCTCCCGCACCCGCGGCTTTGCCGCTGGCTGCACCGGCTCTGCGGCCACTGCGGCAGCCGGCGGCACCGCCAGCCAGCCGCAGGCAAGCCAGGCGGCAAGCAGCCCTGGCAAGGGCGGGTGGCAGAGCCTTCGCTGCCGGCGGAAAGAGTGGCAATTCACGACCTGCTGTCGATCCCTACGGTGTGGAAGTTTTCCGATTGCGCAAACCGCTACCTCTTTGAACCTACCCCGCTGCAATCGGCCCTGCCCAGCAAATTCCCCGAGCCGACCGAATGGCGGACATTCCCGAACCGGGAAGAGCCGGACGACCGGCACGAACCGTTTTTCCGTCCTCCTGCTCAGCCCTGCCCGGGCTTGTCGGCGAGGACCTGATCGAGCCCGCTGGCAACCAGCTGGTTGGCGGCCGCGACAAAGGCCGGCCGCTCGAGGGCGACCTGCTGAAGGCGGGGCGTTCCAGCAGGATCATCGGCATGCCGACAGGGAATCACGACAGCCCCCGCCTCGCTGGCAATCAACAGTCCGGCCGCGACGTCCCAGCAGGCGATCCGGCGAACCCAGAACCCATCCAGCCGGCCCGCCGCGAGGTATGCCAGGTTGATGGCGGTCGAACCGGTCCGCCGCACCGAATGGACGTGAGGAACGACCGCGAGAAAATCGGCGACGGCCTGCGACTCAGCCGCCACATGCGGAGGAAAGCTGACCGCCACGAGGGCGTCGCTCAGGCTGGCCGGATCGGCTGTCTGCAGAGGAACTCCATCGAGCTTCGCGCCACCGCCGCGGGTAGCGGTAAAGCATTCATCGGCGACCGGATCGTAAATGGCACCGGCCAACAGGCTGTCACCGAGGGCAATTGCCACCGACACACAGTAGGCCGGGAAGCCATGCACGTAGTTACTGGTGCCATCAAGCGGATCGACCATCCACCGCAGTGGCGGCACCTCCTGTTCAGCCTCGCCCTCCTCACCAATGAAACCATGCTCGGGGAAACGCCCCAGCAGAATCTCCCGGATGGTCCGCTGGGCCGCGATGTCGGCCTCAGTCACCAGGTCCTTCGGGCCCTTCTTCGAGATCCCGAACCGTCCCCGCCAGTCGCGGAGCACTTCACCACCGGCCCGGGCGGCTGTTTCGGCAGCAACGCCGAACTCCTTGAGCTCAGCCGTTGGTGGCGTGGTGGCGTCTTCTGCGTTGTCCATTCCTGCTGGCATTGGTCTTCCTTGGCCGCGCCGTGGCTTCGGGAGCCGCGGCTGCAATATTCCGCATTCTACAATATGCTGCGGAATAAGATGACGCAGACCACAACCAGCACCGGGGCAGCAACCAGGTTCTGCTGGCAACCACGGGAATCGACCGCCCGACCGCCCGGTGACGC
>CALAZQ010000447.1 GCA_937926325.1 uncultured Planctomycetaceae bacterium
CGCGAGGTGAACACCATTGGCAGGCCGGCAGCGTCGGCGGCGGCGATCACCTCGGGGTCACGCTTCGAGCCACCCGGCTGGATCACGGCGGCGATGCCGGCCTGTTTGATCAGCTCGATCGAGTCGGGGAACGGAAAGAACGCGTCTGAGGCCAGGACGCCGCCGCGGGCCCGATCGCCCGCTTTCTCCAGGGCAATCCGCACCGCATCGACGCGGCTGGTCTGACCGACCCCGGCACCGACCAGGCTCGTGCCCTGACAGACCGCAATCGCGTTGCTGGTCAGCCGCCGCACCATGGTGAAGGCGAAGTCGAGCGGCTGGGTCAACTCGGCCGCCGGCTGTGCCTGGGTCACCACCCGCCAGCTGGCCGGGTCGTCCGGGGTCTCGTCGGGCCGCTGGGCCAACAGGGCTCCGGCAACGCTTCGCAGTTCGAGGCCGGCAGTCGGGGCCCAGGGGTCACCCGGTGGCACCTCAACGAGTCGCACGCTTGCCTTCCAGGTCGGCCGCGTCGTGAGGGCCTCGACTGCCTCCCGGCTGAAGGCGGGGGCGGCGACCACTTCCACAAACATGCCGGGCTGCAGCAACCGCTCGGCGGCAGCAGCGTCGAAGGTGCGGTTCACCGCCACGATCGACCCGAAGGCACTGGTCGGATCGGCGGCCATCGCCGCGGCAAGGGCCGCTTCGACGCTGACTGCACTGGCCGCCCCACAAGGGTTGGTGTGTTTGATCACGACCGCCCCGGGGTCCTGAATCAGCCCGGCCAGCCTTACGGCGGCATCGAGGTCGAGCAGGTTGTTGTACGAGAGTTCTTTGCCCGAAAGCTGCTTCAGCCCCGCCAGGCCGAGATGGGTGTCGGCCGGAGCGAACATCGCCGCGGTCTGATGCGGGTTCTCGCCATACCGGAGCGCTAGCCGCCGCTCGAGGCTGAGCGTAAGCCGGGCCGGCAGCGGCGGCTCATCGGCCTCTACCGCGGCGGCGACCGGCTCGGTCGCAGCGGCAACCAGCCCGGCATGGCGGGCCATCCAACGGGCGATCACCGCGTCGTATTCGGCCGTCCGCTCAAAGGCCCGGGCAGCCAACAGCCGCCGGTCAGCCAGCGTCGTGCCGCCGCGGCCGATGGCGGCGATCGCCTCTTCGTACTGATCAGGGCCGGTCACGACCGCCGTGAACTGGTGGTTTTTGGCCGCCGCCCGGACGAGGCTCGGCCCCCCGATATCGATCAGTTCGATCGCATCGGCTGCCGTGCAGCCGTCGCGATCGATCACGCTGGCGAAGGGGTAGAGATTGACCACGATCAGTTCGAAGCGGGCAATGCCGTGGTCAGCCAGCACCTTGAGGTCGTCGGCCCGATCGCCCCGGGCGAGGATGCCGGCAAAGACATGCGGATGCAGGGTCTTCACCCGGCCATCGAGCACCTCAGGAAAACCGGTCACCTCCGAAACATCTTCGACCGTGACCCCAAAGCCCTCGAGCGCCCGGGCCGTCCCGCCGGTGCTCACCGCCACGACGCCGGCCGTCTTCAGGGCGGCGGCCAGCCGGTCCAGCCCGGTCTTGTCGTAGACGCTCACCAGGGCCCGCCGGATTGGCACGATGCTGGTCCCCACATCGGCGGCGGCTGACGAGTGGGCGGCGGTGGCGGGAGACTGCGACATGAAAAACCTCGGGGACATGCGGACACGGCGAGCCAAACGGCCGGAAGCCGATTAGAACCGGCCGCCCGCAGTCTCGGAAGAGCGGGCCGCGGCGGGCAGATCGACTTCCATCACCGTGCCCTGACGGGTCAGGCGGCTTTAGATCAGCACCCGGCCGCGGAGTTGTTTGACAATCGACTTGACGAGAAACAGGCCCAAACCGGTACCTGGGGTGGCCCGCTCCAGCTCATTGCCCAGGCGAACAAATCGCCGGAACACCTGCGTCCGTTCGGCCAACGGGATCCCCGGACCGTTGTCGATGACCCGGACCAATACCCGTCCCCGGCCGGTGGTCTCCAGTTCAACCTCCACCCGGGGGTCGGGCAGCGAATACTTCACAGCATTGTCGATCAGATTCCGAAACACGATCTCCAGATCGGCTTCGCGTCCCTGGGCCCGCAGGCCGGCGGTCCGGGCGGCGGCGGTCACGACGATCCGGTCACGGGCGACCCCATGCCGCTGGGCGACGCGGTCGGCAGCCTGCTCAAGCACCGGCAGCACCTCCGCCGCCTCAGCGCCGGTGGTCAGCGGCCGCTGAATCGCCTTGGCCGCGTCGAGCAGATGATCAATCAACGTATCGAGCCGCTCAACGTCTTGCAGCATGAAGCGGTGAAAATCGGCCTGCTCAGCCGCGGGAACCGGCCGCCGGGTGAGCGTTTGCAGGTAGAGCTTCAACGACGCCAGTGGACTTTTCAGTTCGTGCGTGACGCTATCGATGAAGTTGCTCTGCCGCTGGGACAGGGCGATCGCCTTGACTGCCAACGCCAGGTACACAATCACGCCGACCAACACGAGCACCAGCAGCGTGACCCCAACGGCCAGGACCGCCCAGTAGAAGGCGGCATTCTTCGAGCCGAGAGCGGCGGCGATACTGACCAGCACCCAGCCGACCACCAGCGCGATGATCGAGACGATCAGCACCACCCCCAGCAGGATCGGCCAGCCGAGCGAACGGCGAGGTTCCACGGAATCTCCTTGTTTCGAGTAGAACCCACATTATCCAGCCGGCAGCTGACGCAACCAATACTGCGGAATTGCGGAAAAACCGGCCGGCCGTCACTCATTCCCAACGCCATTCCGCCATCATTGTGTCATCACACAGCCCTGTCAGTCTTGCCGTCGGAGAGCTTGAGGTGCAGTTCCGCTGGGAATCAGACCGGTGGAGCCATCGGGTACTCGTGGCAGGCGACCCGTGTTGGCAGTCAGAGGAACTCGACGAAGTGACCTCCAGGTGCCAGAACCTGGGCATCTCACCGCAGTGGCCCGCCTCACCGGTTTTCACCGAGATCAGCCTCATTCATACAGGGAACGGCCCGGCCCTCCTGGCTGTCGGCCGAGCCGGGCGGTCACACTTTTCTGCCAGCATGGCAGCGGCACTGACCGAGCCCGACACGATCGCGGCCGAACTCGCCTGCCGTCTGCAGGAGCAGCCAGGCTGGCTCGGGTCGACCTATCAGCGGCTGCCGGCAGCCGGCCAGGCTGGGGCCTCTCCCGCCTGGCTGGCCATCAAGCCGGCCGCCATGGCCCACCTGCAGGTCCCTGCTACGATCACCTGGACCTACCAGCTGACAGCGGCTGGCATCCGGGCCGTCCCCCCCGCATCTTGCGAGCAGCTCTCGTTTCGGTCAGATTGAAGGAAATTTCGTCGGTAGACTGCCGCGAAACAGGCCGGGCGATCGTGAGACGAGGTGGCAATGTTCGATGTGATTGAGCGGTTGAAGGACGAGTGGACCGACAAATATGTCGTGGTGGCCTCGCGGGCTCCCGAACTGGCCCGTTTCGCCCAGGCCACTGGGACGGTTCGCACGGTCAATATGAACGGCCGCTGCCTGGTTGAGTTCGACCAGTTCAACAACATCGGCTGGTACGACATCGACCCGTCACACCTCAAAATCGTGACCGAGCCGCTCCCGAAGCCGGAAAAGCCGGCCCCGGTAAAAAAAGCGGCCAAGCCGGCAGCCCCAGCCAAAAAGCCGGCCGCCAAGGCAGCAGCCGGCAAGCGGCCTTCGACCGCCGACATCCTGGCTGCCGCCCGCGGCGGAGCCAAGCCGGCAGCCAAGCCAGCCGCGGGCAAGCCGGCCGGCAAGCTCTCGACTGCGGAAATCCTGGCCCAGGCCCGGGCCGGGAAAGCCGCCGCCGCTCCAGCTGCTGAACCGGCCCCTGAGCCGGTCGCCACCGAGCCGGAGCCGCCCGCAGCCGAGGAGCCGGCGGTTGAGCCAGCCGCCGAGCCAGCCGCCGCAACTCCGGCAGCCGACCTGCCGACCACGACGGCAGAAAAGATCGCCTGGTGCCGGCAGCACGACGCCAAGTAAGCTGACGGGCAACGGCGTCACCGCCGGGGCACCCTGCCCGGCGATTTGTGCGTGCGTTCAAGGAGGAACTGCCAATGCCCGCAGCGGTCATTCATCGACCTGCCTGGTTTTTCGCCGCTGGAGCAGCCGCGCTGATGGTGGCTGGCGGCTGTAGCCGTATCGGTGACCATCCCCTGGTCACCGCCGCGAAGGAAGAGGTGACTCTGAACGAGCGGTCGCGGGCCCTGCTTGGTCAGCCGCTCCAGTGGCCCGGCCCGGTCACCGGTCGGGCCAATGAGGTCGATGGCATCGCCGCGATGCAGATACCGGTGGCGGGCCCCAAGCTGGCTGGCACAGTCATTGTTGAGGGTAAGAAGTTTGGTGACGAGTGGGGGGTGACCCTGCTCGAGGTGCGGCCGGAAGGCGGCGACAAGCTCTCGCTGACAACCGACCTGGCCGCCCGTACCGGAGTCGATACCCCGGCCTTCGATCCGAACGCCGCCGCCGGCACCCCCACCACCGGCACCGCCCCGCCGCCGGCCGAAATCAGCATCGACCTCCCCCCCGGCATTCCGGGGCAGGAGTAGCAGAGGGGGTCGGCAGGCGCTCGAGGAGCATGATGGGGCTAGTGGAGTTCGGCACCGATTCTGCTGCCCTGAATTTGCGGCGCAGCTGTCATTTTCGTTCTCCCTCTCCCTCTGGGAGAGGGCCGGGGTGAGGGTGCTTTCGTCGAGCGTTCCGCGGCGGAAGGCACCCTCACCCGGCCTGCGGCCGGCCTCTCCCAAAGGGAGAGGCGAGATAGATAACTCTCGTTCGGTGGGGCACATACCGTGCCGAACACCATTGGCATGGGTTCGCCCCGACGCGGTGCACCTGAGCCTTTTGCCGCCCCCGAGCCCGGTAGCACCAACGGGCTCAGGTCATTTCCCGAAGCCGGGCCAGCTCCTCTTCCTTCCCAATGACCAGCAGAATCTGATCCTCCATCAGCTTCATCCGGCCCTCCGGGAACATCATGAACTGACCCGACATGATGTTCTTGAGGCCGAGCACGAAGACGCCCACCTTGTTCCGCAGATCAGCGTCGGCGAGGGTCTTGCCCTCCAGCGATTCCGGCACCGTTATTTCGACCACGCTGTACTCGGGGTCGATCGGCAGGAAGTCGAGCACGTTCGGCCAGCTCGCCTTGTCGGCCAGCTCACGGGCCACCTCTTCCTCGGGATAGACCACCCGGTTGGCCCCGAGGTGCGAGAGAATTTTACCATGCTCTTTGGTGACACCCTTCACGACGATTTCGCGGGCCCCGAGTTCTTTCACGTGCAGCGTCGCCAGCAACGACTTCGAGATCGTCTCGCCCAGCGAGATGAAGACCGAGGTGGCGTCCTTGATCGGCAGGTTCTCCAGCAGCTCGCGGTCGGTGGCATCGCCGATAATCGCCTCGTGGATCGTGTTCTTGACCGCATCGAGCCGGTCCCGCCGGGAATCGACCCCGGTGACACGACAGCCGTTGTCCGCCAACCTGGTGGCCAGGGCCGAGCCGAACGAGCCCATTCCGAGCATGATGAATCGTTTACTGCTGGTCGATGCCATAGGGGATCAGCCGACAAGCGGCTCCTCCTCGGGGTAGTTGGGCTGGTAGGCGGGCTGCTGGCGAGACAACGCAACCGCGACGGTGATCGGGCCGAGCCGCCCCAGCAGCATCAACACGATCAGAATGGTTTTCCCGCCCCACGACAGGTCGGGAGTAATGCCGGTTGAAAGGCCGACCGTGCCGAGGGCCGAGATCACCTCAAACAGAGCATCGAGGAACCAGCGGGGCCGCGTCTCTGCCAGGCCGTCATTCTCGACAACCAGCAGCAGCACGAGGGCGGCGATGGCGATGGCCACAAACACGAGGGCCGTCGCCGTGGCCCGCTCGACCGCCCGCTCGGGGATGGTCCGCTTGGCGAAGTTGGCCCGCAGCTGCCCGCGGAAGCTCGCCCCCGCCCGGGTCAGGAGGGTCATGAAGGTGCTGACTTTGAAACCACCACCGGTCGAGCCGGGCCCCGCTCCGACCGCCATCAGCAGGATGGCCAGAAACAGCGTCGCGCTCGACAGGCTGCCGTAGTCCACCGTGTTGAAGCCGGCGGTGCGGCAGGTGGTCGAATGAAACAGCCCCAGCAGCAGCCGGCTGCCGACTGCGCGGCCCGCCAGCACCCCGTCCCACTCGAGCACCCAGAAGCTGACCGCCCCGAAGGCCAGCAGCACGGCGGTGCCCAGCAGCATCAGCTTGGAATGCATGTGCAGTCGCTCCCAGAGCGAATCCCGCCGCCAGAGCCTGGAGGCGATGTCGAAGATGACGGGAAAGCCGATGCCGCCCACGATCACCAGGCCGCAGATGATCAGGTTCACCGGTACGTTGTCGGCATAGGGCACCAGGCTGTTGTCGGCCAAGGCAAAGCCCGCGTTGCAGAAGGCCGAAATCGAGTGGAAGGCGGCCCGCCAGACCACCTCAATGGGATCACGGCTGCCCCAGTTGGCGAGGGAAAGCAGCAAAAAGCCGATCAACTCGGCCACCAGCACCACCACCAGCACCATCAACGCCAGCTGGCGGAGGCCCCGGCTCGACTTGATGCCAAGTGTCTCAGCGATCACAGCCCGCTGCCGGACCGTCGCCTCCCCCCCCATCTGGAAGAGCAGCAGGGTCGTGATCGTCATGATGCCCAGCCCGCCCAACTGGATCAGCACCAGGATCACCCCCTGGCCAAACAGCGAGAAATCCTCAGCGGTCGACCGCACGGTCAGCCCCGTCACACAGCAGGCACTGGTGGCGGTGAAAAAGGCGTCGATCGGTTCCAGCGGTGGGCGGTCGACCGCCCGGGCCGCAGGCAGCAGCAGCAGGGTCGTCCCGCAGGCAATCGCCCCGAGGTAGGTGAAAAACGACCAGCGGGCCGAATAACTGGCGAGCGATCCGGTGAATTCAGCCATCTGCCGCGGCGGTACGGAATGTCCGCCGCAAGGCGAACATCCGCGACCCGTGCGGGGGATGCGACAGTCGCCGCATAGCGAACCCCGCGGGCCATCTCCGCATGGTACTTGGCCGGCAATCTCCGAGGCAAACCGGCGGGGAGCGGACGGCCTCACGAGCAGAAAAATCATCCTCTCTTTCCAAATGTTTGACTCGGGTCAGGAGTGGCCCATAATGTCGGAGTTCACCGCGCATTTCGCATCCTGCACCGGCCTCCCGCCATCCCCTCCGCAGGCACCCGGCGGCCGCCCGGCCGTCGGCGCAGCAACCGGTTGAGCAGAGAACTCGGAGACTTCGGGAAGGCCCGTTGTCTGGTCGAGTCGGAGTCAATTGTCAGTCAGCAAGGAGTTGTTGGTTTCCATGGCAAGAATTCGCAACGTGTTTGAAATCATTGAGCTCTACGGTCACGACGAGAACTTTGAGCCGCATGTCAGTGAAGAGTTCACCCCCACGGCCGCGCCTGCCGGCTCCCGGCAGAAGATCGATGTCCTGGCGGAACGGATCCAGCGGGGAATGCCGCTTTGGCATCCGGAGGACACGACCGATACGGCCGACCTGATTGCCGCCGGGAACACGGCCTGAGGCAGCCTCGCCGGCGATCGACGTGAACCGAGAGCATGAATGAATCACAGCCGGCGGCCTTCGGGCCGCCGGCTGTTTTTGTGTCAGCCGCTCCGTCGGCCTCGCAAGGCCTGTTCAATGTCACGACGGGCCGTCTGCGCCTTGAGTTTCTGCCGCTTGTCATGCACCTTGCGGCCCCGCCCGATGCCCAGCAACACCTTGACCCGGCCATTTTTGAAATAGGCCTTCAGCGGCACAAGGGTCAGCCCCTTTTCATACCCAAGACCGGCGAAGCGGGCGATCTCCCGCCGGTGCAACAGCAGTTTGCGGGGCCGCTTGGGCTGATGATTGAGCTGATTCGCCTTTTCATACTCGGGGATGTCACAGCCGATCAGCCAGACTTCGCCGTCCTTGACCCTGCCGTAGGCCTCATCAAGCGACATCTTGCCCGACCGCAGGCTCTTGACCTCACTGCCAACCAGGGCAATCCCGCATTCGAGCGTGTCGAGAATTTCGTAGTTGTGCCGAGCCTTGCGGTTTTCGGCCACAACGCGTTCGGCTGGCTTCTCCTTGCTGGCAGCCTTGCCCTTTCCCGCCTTCTGGGCAGAACCGGCGGCGGTCGGTTTGGGGGCAGCCATGGACGATCTCCAAAAGGAGGGCCGACGGTGTAAGCGACCCCGCGAATCTGCGATGATTTGCTGTCGAAGGTACACTACCGAGCATCCGGTCGGGCAGATGGCCACCTCGTGGCCGCAGCAAAACGCAGGGTGAGACATGGTTTGGATGAATTGTTGCCGTCGTCCCCGCCGGGGGCGAGTTCTCCTCGCGGCCGCGGTCATTGTCGCGGCATTCCCCAGCCCGCGGCTGCAGGCCGGCGATTGGCCCGACTGGCGGGGGCCGCGGCAGGATCGCCAGGCCGCAACCGCCGGCCCGCTGGTGACGAGCTTCGATCCGGAATCGGGTGAAAACGTCCTCTGGCGAAACGAAGAGGCCGGCGGCATCTCGACGCCGATCATTTACGGCGGCCGTCTCTACACCCTGGTGCGGCACCGGCCCGGCACGCCGGAGGAGGCCGAAAAGGTGCTCTGCCTCGATGCCCGGACAGGTGAGAAACTCTGGGAGAACATCTTCAACGTCTATCTCTCCGACGTTCCGGCGGAGCGGGTCGGCTGGTCCTGCGTGATTGCCGACCCCGCCACCAATCAGGTCTTTGCCCATGGTGTCTGCGGGGTGTTCACGGCGATCGACGCCGCCACCGGCGCCACCAACTGGCAGCGGTCGCTCCACGAAGAATTCGGCTTCCTCTCGACCTACGGCGGCCGCACCAATCGGCCGATCGTCTTTGAAGACCTCGTCATCGCCAGTGCCGTTGTGACCGGCTGGGGCCGGACCGCCAAGCCGGCCCATCGCTTCCTCGGCATGGATACCACCACTGGCGAAGTCCGCTGGATGAATGGCACCCGTGAACTCCCATCCGACACCACCTATTCCACGCCGATGCTCGCCGTCATTGACGGGGCTGCCGCCATGATCTTCGGCTCCAGTGACGGCGGCATCTGGAACCTGCAGCCCCGGACCGGCCGACCGATCTGGAACTATCAGCTCTCCCGCCGTGGGCTCAACGTCGCCCCCCTGGTGACCACCGACGGCATCTTCATGTCGCAGGCCGAGGAGAACCTCGACAACACCTCGATGGGGGCTGCGGTCAAAATTGCTCTCGGTGGCAGCGGCGATGTCACCGGCAGCAACCGCATCTGGGAACGCAAGGCGATCGTCGACGGCAAGGCGATGCCGGTGGTGGTCGGCGACCGGGTCTATTTCGCTGAGGATGGGGCCAAGGTGCACGCCTTTGACCGGGCGACCGGCAAGCCGGCCGGCAAGCCGACCCGGCTGCTGGGCACGATTGTCCGGGCCAGCCCCTTGGTGGCTGGCGGGAGGCTCTACGTCTGTTCCACCAGCGGCTGGCATGTCCTCGAACCGACCGATCGGGGGCTGAAGTTTGTCCATCGGATGCGGCTCGAGGAGGACGACGAAGTGACGGCCTCACCGATCGCCTGGGAGGGCCGGCTCTACCTGACCACCGGCGAGCGGCTCTATTGCCTGGGGAATGATGAGACCATCGCGGCGGCCACGCCGGCCCCGGCGGTCACCCCGCTGCCGGAGAGCGTGTCGACGGCCACCGCGGGGGCAGCTGGCGAGCCGGCCTGGGTGCAGCTGGTGCCGGCAGAAACACAGATTGCCGCGGGAGCGTCAATCGACCTCCGGGTGCGGCTGTTCGACTCCCAGGGTCGCTTCGTGCGGGAGTCAGCGGCGACGTTCACCAGCGATGCTGGTAGCGTCACCGAAGCCGGCCGCTATACCGCTCCTGCCGGGCAGCATGCGGGGGCGACCATCACCGCAACGGTGGGCGAACTGACGGGTACCGCCCGGGTCCGATCGATGCCCCCGCTGCCCTGGCAGTTTGATTTTGATGATGTGGCCCTCACGCCCGATCCCCGTGGTGGTCTGCCCCGGGGCGAGCCCCCGCTGCCCTGGGTCGGCATGCGGTATCGCAATGTTGTCCGCCAGGTTGATGGCTCGAACTGCATGGTCAAGATCACCACCATTCCCAAGGGCACCCGCAGCCAGGGCTGGATCGGCCCCACCGAGCTGCACGACTACCGCATGGTCGCCGACTTCCGGGCCGAAGAGACCGGCACCAGCCAGGCGGCCACAGCGGAGGACACCGATGCCGATGCCTTCGCGGCGACAACTGCCGTCACCGGGAACCTGGTCACCGCCCGCCTACCCGACATGGGTCTGATCGCGCAGCGGTACACGCTCGACCTGATGGGCGCCAGCCAGCAGCTCCAGGTTCGCAGTTGGCCGCCGCAGGTGGCGACGCACTTCTCGAAAACCGTGCCGTTTTCCTGGCAGGCGGGCATCTGGTATCGGATGAAGTTCGAGGCCGAGACCCGCGATGGCGATGCTGTGCTGCGGGGGAAGGTCTGGCCCCGTGACCAGCCCGAGCCCGACAGCTGGACGGTCGAGGCGGTCCATGAACAGGGGAACCTGCGGGGCAGCCCGGGGTTCTTCGGCAATTCGAAGGTGTCTGAAATCTACGTTGACAATGTCCTGGTGGAGGAACTGCAGTGAGCCATACACCCAGAGCCGTCCTCGTGCTGCTGACCGCCCTGGCGGCCGGCCAGCCCGCAATAGCCGCCGACTGGAACCAATGGGGCGGCTCACCACACCGTAACAACACACCCGAGGCCAGCGGAGTGCCCATCGAGTGGGAGCCGGGGGATTTCGACTATGACACCGGTGTCTGGCAGCCCGAGACCAGCAAGAACATCGCCTGGGTGGCAGCCCTCGGCAGCCAGAGCTACGGCAATCCGGTGGTGGCTGGTGGCAAGGTCTTCGTCGGCACCAATAACGGCAAGGGCTGGCTGGAACGCTACCCCGCCAAGGTCGATCTGGGCTGCCTGATCGCCTTCGATGCCCGCGACGGCTCGTTCCTCTGGCAGGACTCCAGCGAAAAGCTGCCGACCGGCCGGGTCCATGACTGGCCACTGCAGGGCATCTGCTGCGCTCCGCTGGTTGAGGGTGACCGGCTCTGGTACGTCAGCAGCCGTGGCGAGGTGAAGTGCCTCGACACCGAGGGGTTTCGTGACGGCGAAAACGACGGCCCCTTCACCGACGAGCCGGTCAAAGCCGAAAACGAGGCCGACGTCGTCTGGGTGCTCAACATGATGAAGCAGCTGGGCGTGTCACAGCACAACATGTGCTCGTGCAGTGTCACCGCTTTCGGTGACCTGCTGTTCGTCAACACCAGCAACGGTGTGGACGAAGGGCACATCAACCTGCCCAACCCCAATGCCCCGAGCTTTCTCTGCCTCGACAAGCGGGACGGCAAGCTGCTCTGGAGCGACGCCTCCCCGGGGGCCAATGTGCTGCACGGGCAGTGGTCGAGCCCCGGCTTTGCCGAGGTTGACGGAGTGCCGCAGGTCTTCTTCGGTGGCGGCGACGGCTGGATCTACGGCTTTGACGCCCGCGGTGATGGTGCCGGGGGGGCCAAACTGCTCTGGCAGTTTGACTGTAACCCCAAAGAATCGAAGTACACCCTTGGCGGCCGGGCCGACCGCAACCACATCATCGGTACCCCGGTCTTCCATGAGGGGCTGGTCTACATCGCCGTCGGCGAAGATCCCGAGCACGGTGAAGGAGTCGGCCACCTCTGGTGCATCGACCCAACCAAGCGGGGCGACACCAGCCCCGAACTGGCCGTCAGCCTCGACGCCCCAGACACCCCGCTGCCGCATCGCCGGATTCAGGCGGTCATTCAGGAACAGGGTGAGGTGGCCCGGCCCAATCCGAACTCGGCGGCGGTCTGGCACTATCCCGGCCACGACGCCGACGGCAACGGCAAGCTGTCGTTTGAAGAAACGATGCACCGCACCTGTGGGACCGTCGCCATCAAGGACGGCCTGCTGTTTGTCGCCGACTTCAGCGGGCTGTTCCACTGCCTCGACGTCAAGACGGGCCTGCCCCATTGGACCCACGACATGCTGGCCGCCAGCTGGGGCTCGCCCCTGATCGTGGACGGCAAGGTCTACATCGGCGACGAGGATGGCGACATCTGCATCTTTGCCCTCGGCAAAGAGAAAGAGCTGCTCGCCGAGATCAACATGGGTAACAGCGTCTATTCGACCCCGATTGTCGCCGGTGACACGCTTTACATCGCCAACCGCAGCCATCTGTTCGCCATCCGTGAGGGGGCCACGCCGGTGCAGACAGCCACCGCTGAGTGACCGAATTCTCATCGGCTTCGGTTACCGGATGAAGCTGCCTCACAAGCGGACAGCCGCGGGGAACAACTTGATCAGCTTGTCACGGCTTGTCGCAGCCCAGCAGAAGCAGAAAAGGAACGGAACGATGCGTCACCCGCTGAGTGCCCGCTGGCTGTTGATGGTCCTCCTGCCGCTGGCCGTGGCTGGCGGCATCAGCCGCCCAGGACTTGCCGCCGAGCCGGCCACCCAGCCTGCGGCCCGGCAACTGCTGGCGGAGGCCGACCGGATTGTCGTCCTAGGCGATTCGATCACCTACGGTGGCCGCTGGGTGGCCCTGCTCGACTGCTGGAAGGAGACGGCCGGCCTCACCGGCATGGTCATCGACATGGGCCTTTCCAGCGAGACCGTGTCAGGACTTTCTGAAGACGGCCATGCCGGCGGAACATTTCCCCGACCCGATCTCCACGAACGGCTCGACCGGGTGCTGCGGGTCAGCCGGCCCGATGTTGTCCTGGCCTGTTATGGCATGAACTGTGGCATCTACCAGCCGCTCGATGCCGAGCGGTTCGCCCGCTTTCGGGCCGGAATCGAGCGGCTGCATGCGGCAGTCGAGGCGACCGGAGCCGGCATCATCCATCTCACTCCGCCCATCTATGACCAGCGGCCCGACAAGCCGGGCCCGGCCGGCGACATCGACTATGACGAGGTGCTGGCTGAGTATTCCCACTGGCTGCTCTCCAAGCGGGCCGATGGCTGGCTGGTGATCGATGTGCATGGCCCGATGAAACAGGCCTTGGACCGGGCCCGGCAGGACGATCCCCTGGCTGTCTTTGCCCCCGACACGGTGCATCCCGGCAACACCGGCCACTGGTTTATCTGCCGGGCTGTCCTCGACGGCTTCGGCGTCTCGGCCGACTGGACCCAGGAACAGGCCGAACCGCTGCTGCCGCTGGTCACCAAGCGGCTGCAACTGCTGCGAGACGCCTATCTTTCAGCCGCCGGCCACCTCCGGCCCGGTGTCCGCACCGGCCTGCCGCTCGACGAGGCGATCCGTGAGGCCGACGAAATCACGGCTGAGATCAGGGCCGGCAGCCGCTGACCGCTCCTCGGAGTTGTCAACTGCAAGCGGGGCTATCCACTCAGCGGCTGGCAAGCCGCGGTGCAGCAGGCAGATCAGCGGCCGTGGTTGTCTCAGGAGCAGCCGCGGTGGCATCTTTCTCGCGCCAGCCAACCGCCACCCAGCCATCGCGACGGGCCACCAGTTGCTGCAGCGGCAGTGGGCCGGCTGCGGCCAGCTCTCCGGGCAGTTCCAGCGGCTCGATATCGACAACCTCTTTGAAGACCCGACCAAACCGCTTTTGCAGGATCCGCCGCAGTGAGGTCTCGGAAACGCTCAGCTTCTCCTCACCACCGGGCTCGAACCCGGGCGGATAGATCTGCACATCCCCGTCGCGGAACAGCCGGGTCACCCCAGCGTCCGATTCGATGCGATAGGTCACCCAGATATCCATCGCCGGAAATGACCGTTCGCCCGAGGTGTAACGGCTACCCCGAATGGTGAGCTTCACGCGGCCGTCGTCAGCGTCGAGTTCGACCGGCTTCCGCTTGGCGAAGGTGATCGACCAGGGGGGCTGATCGGGATCGCTGGTGAGTGACTCGGGCAGCTTGCCGTCCCGTTCCTTCAGCTGCTCTTCCACGAATTCCTGCGTGATCGTGCGGCCAGCCAGCGTAATCTCCGCCGCGTTGTTGACCACCGTCTCGTGCAGCCGCACACCGAGGACAGCGCCGGCGTCAGCCTCCGGCGGGTCGCTAAAGGCAGCAATCTGGTCGGCCAGTGCCTTGCGGGCAACCACCGCCAGCCGGTCACTGGTGGTGCTCATTCGCAGCAGTTCCGGGTACCAGCCCCGCTCCCGCAGCGGCTTGCGAAACTTCTGCTGATAGTCGCGGGAGGCCCGGGCGATCGCCGCGGAGGTCTCTCGGTCAAACTCCTGCCGGACCTTCTCGCGGGCCTTCCGCTCACTGACCGCCTCAGCCCGGGGCCTGATCTCAGCCACCTTCTTCGAGGCAATCCGCCGGATCAGCTTGCGGCCAAACCGCTTGTGAACACCGATACCGGTCGTGCGGGTGCTGGTCGAAGCCGAGGCGGTGATCGGCTCGGTCCAGACCCGTTCGTCGTCGACGAAAATCCGTCGCCTGGCGTAGAGATCGGTCATCCCCTCGCTGCAGACCGTAACCGGCCCCTTGGAACTGCGGGTGGTCGCCCGATTGGTGGCGGTGAATGTCAACTGCGTAACCGCCCGATCGGCTGACGGGAGAAAGTCGAGCAGGACCATTCCCGAGGTTCGGCCGATGCCTCGGACCGGGGTGCCGAGCACCACCTCGTTGACCGGGGCAACCCGATCGACCGCCCGGTTGACTGCCGTCCCCAACAGTTTCTCCTCGACGTGCAGGTGCAAGTTCGGCCGATCGACAAGTCCTCGAATCCGGGCCACGACGCCGGCCGCCTGCCGCGATTCGCTCAGCCGGGCCAGCAGCGGACCGACACCATCAAGCGACTCGGTGGTGCGTTCCCGCGCCGCCACCTTCATCAATCCAGCCAGTTTGTCGATGCGTTTTTGATAGGTCTCAGCGGCCCGGTCGTTGGTCACAGCCACCACGACCTCGATGGCCGCGGCAAGGGCCCGCCGCACCGCCACGAACTGGTACATCTCAAGCCCGTTCTCCTCGGCATCGAACCGGCGATAGAGCGGCAAGAGCGTCTCGACGTCGAGTGCCTTGCCCCCCGCCGCCTGTGCTTTGGCAGCCGGCCAATCGAGATAGGCCCGCCAGTCGGCACCACTCTTGCTGCGGGCCAGCAACCGGTCGAGCGGGCCGAGTGCCTGCCGCAGCGCCGCGGCCGCTTCGTCGAGTGCCGCCGCTGGGGGCTGCTCGAACGCCGGAATTTCACCCAGCGGGTCAGCAGCGACGTCGGCCAGATCGGCCGCGGGGCAGACGTTCCCGCTGCCCGGCCCGAGGAGTACGGCGACGGAAAGCAAGGCGGCAAAGCGGAGCATGGGCAGACCTGACGGAGCGGGTGGAAAACTAGACCGGTTGCGAGGAGTGTAGCGTTTTTACCGCCGGGGGCTCTACGGCGGTGTCGGTGGCTACCCATCGACCAGCCGGACTGCGACTGCCTGCCGCTGTGGGAGACGGCCGGGCGAGTTCGCCGAGCGGGAAATGGTTGCCGGCTTCCACCGGGCAGTTGCCGGCTCGCACCCGCAGCCGGTTGCCCCGGGCCGGCCGCCTGCGGTTAACTGGCGTCCTGGCTGGACACTTTGGCCGAATGTCCCCGCTGTCAACCACGCTGGGGCCGACCCGGGCCATTCCGCGATGGAGCGTGCTGATGAATAACGCTATGACGATCAACCGAGTTCGTCGGTACCCTGGACTGGCCGCCACCGGCCGCTGCACCTGCTGCCGCCGCGGGATGGTGTTCATCCTCGGGGTACTGGCCGCGGCAACCGCCGGGGCGATGACACCGCACCTGCCGCCCGCCGGACGCCAGGCGGTGATCCTGGAAATCGACGACTATGCGGAGGCCCTCGAAGCGGCCCGCATAAACCAGGCGATGCTGCTGGTGTCGATCGAGCCGGCCCCACACCGGCAGGATGACGACCCGGTGGCCCGGCAATTGGCCCAGCCGCCGCTCCGCAACCGCTTCACGGCCACGGGCGTTTCCTGGGTGTTCTGTCGCCTCGGCTTGGAAGAGGGCGGCCGGGAGCTGGTGCGAGCCACATCGCTTCAAGAACTGCGGCGGGGCCCCGGCATCTGCGTGATCGATCAGCGGCCCGGCCGCTGGCAGGGCCGGGTGGTCACCGTCCTGCCGCGAACGCCCGGCAAATACTACCGCTTCCACGAGACCGACCTCGAGCTGCTGCCGGCCCTCCCCCGCGGGTCGCTCACCCAGCGGTCGCTGATTCTGGCCGTGCGGCGGCATCCCGAACGTCCGCAGAGCACCTACGGCAGCTGTGACCAGGCACTCGCCACGGCCGCGGCCGCCCATTCGGCCCATCAGGCCAGCCTGATGCGGCAGGGCCACCACGGCTGGGAGCAGCGGTCCCGGCGGCTGGCGGGGGGTCGAGGCGGGGCGAGCGAGGTCTGTGCAGAAAGCTGGCCGCATCAGGACCTGCTCGACTCTTGCGTCGATTGCGTCGCCTGCTGGCGGCAGTCGGCCGGCCACTGGCAGGCCGTCAGCAGCCCGCAGTCGGCCTACGGCTATGACATCCGACGGGGCGGCAACGGCATCTGGTACGCCACCGGTATTTTCATCCGCTGATGGCCGCGGTGGGGAGAACAAAGATTTTTCCATCCCCCATGCGGCCCGTGCGGGCGGCAGCTGTCACCCGCTCGATCACCAGTTCGACCCAGTCGTCGGCCACCCAGCACTCAACCTCGACCTTGGGCAGGAAGGCCAGTGACCTGTCCTGTTCGGTTGTCGCGTCGAGATAACTCTTCTGCCGGCCGTAGCCGCGAACTTCATGCACGCTCAGGGCCTCGATCGGGACCGTCGCCAACGCTTCGAGCACCCGCTCAGCCAGAAACGGCTTCACAATTGCGATGACCTGTTTCATCGAAAAGGTTGGAGGGTCGGCCCGTTGACCGCCGGCGACCTGCCCGATCGGATGAGTCGGCGGCGGGCAGCAGGGCTCAGCCCCAGAGCTCCTGAAGCAGCTTGGCGAGCTGCTGGGCGTCGTCCGAACCGACCACGCTGGCGATTCGCGACTTGGGAACCTCGAGTTTTTCGAGCGACTTGGCAATCGATTCCCAAAGCTTGGTCCGCTTTTTCCCCTCGGCGAGGTAGAGATCGGTCACCTGCTCGCCCAGCCGCTGCACCAGGGCGGTATCGAGGTTTTCGTAGTAGTTTTTGATGACCGTTCGTTGATACTTGGTCAATTCCGCCATGGGATGGTTCCTTGGGTGGGTCGGCCCGGGCACAGTAGAAGCCAACGGCCGGGATGGCTAAAGTATCGGGAAATCACGGCCCCTTCAGCGAGAGAATCCTATGCCGACCATCACCTTCGCGACCGAAAAAAAAGAAATTCAAGTTCCCGAGGGGGCAAACCTCCGCAGAGAGGCACTTGCCGCCGGCGTCGCCCTCTACCCGGGGGTCCACAAGGTTCTCAACTGCCACGGCATGGGCAGCTGTGGCAGCTGCCGGGTGCTGATCACCAAAGGCATGGAAAATACGAGCCCCAAGGGCTTCCTGGAAAAAGCCCGCCTCGGCGTCTCAATGGCCTACATCGGCAACGAAGAGACCATGCGGCTGGCCTGCCAGACCAAGGTCAATGGTGACATCACCGTAACCACCTGCCCACCGGCGAACCTCTACGGCGAGAATTTCTTCAGTTAGCCGCAACCCGTCCCGCGTCCGGGTGGGGCATGATCGGCCACGGGCATTGGTCACCGCGGTCGCTGCCAAGGTAGTGTTCTGTTCATTGTTGCCAAAGGAGTCTGGATGCCGTCCGATCCCGCTGCCGAGCCCACCGCCATCACCGGGGAGGAACTCCGCTGGAAAAAGTTTCCGGTGCTCGATGACGGTTTCGTCACCTTGGTCGATGTGATGGGGACCGATGCCTCGGTGGTACAGGCCGCCCGGGTCAGTTACGGCGAGGGCACCCGCAAGGTGAGCGACGACCGCCAACTGATCCGCTATCTCCTGCGGCATGCCCACACGACGCCCTTCGAGATGGCCGAACTGAAGTTCCTGGTGCGGGTGCCGATGGACTGCTGGCGGCAATGGGTCCGGCACCGGACCGCCAACATCAATGAATACTCCACCCGCTATTCACTGGCCATCGACTCGATGCAGGCCACCCAGGACGACGGCTGGCGGAGCCAGGCGACCAGCAATCGACAGGGCTCGGCCGGTCTGCTCGCCGCTGCCGACGGCCACCCGCTGACCCAGTCGGAACAGGAACTGCAGAGCCTGGCCCGCCGCGTCTACGAAGAGCGGCTGGCCGCCGGCATCGCCCGCGAGCAGGCCCGCAAAGACCTGCCGCTATCGACCTACACCGAGGCCTACTGGAAGATCGACCTGCACAACCTGCTGCACTTTCTTGCGCTCCGAATGGACAGCCACGCTCAACTGGAAATTCGCCGCTACGCCGAAACCATCGGCCAGGAAATTGTCGCCCGACTGTTTCCGCTCTGTTGGGAGGCCTTTCTTGACTACCGCATGAATGCCCTGCGGCTCACCCGTCTGGACCAGGGCGTGATCCAGCGGCTGACCAGCCGCGGCAGCCTGCCGGCAGACCAGCAGGCGTTCCTGGCGGCCCAGGACGAAACCTGGGTCGGCCTCGAACGCTGTCGCGAGCGGGACGAATGCCTGGCCAAGCTGGTTGCACTCGGCTTGGTGACCGAGGGCTGACCCCTTCGGGCCGCCGGCGAGGGGCCACCAAGGTCCCGTCGCCGGACATTCGCTGCAGCCATCGTAGCAATCCTGTTCGGCACGACTTATACGGGTGAGAACGCATCCGTCCTGCGTGTATCACCGGCTCGGGGGCGGCGAAAGTCTCGTCGTCGGGCGAGGATACGCCCAACA
>CALAZQ010000448.1 GCA_937926325.1 uncultured Planctomycetaceae bacterium
TGGCCAGCCCACAGGTCGGTGAGGCGAGCCTGGCCGTCGTCGCCTACGGCCCCCTCTGCCAGTTGCGCGACGCAACTGGTGAAACAGCCCAGTTGGTGATTGAGTCGGCTGGGAAGGCATTGGTATTGGAGCAGGTACGGGGCACTCAGCCGCTGCAGGTCTGCGGACAGGTCGGCATGCGGACGCCGCTTTATTCATCAGCGCCGGGCAAGGCGATCCTGGCCTGGTGGGATGAACAGCGGCGGGCCGCCTGGTTTCGCAGTCGCCGGCTCAAACGATTCACTGCTAGCACCCTCGCCGACCGGTCCAGCCTGCTGGCCGATCTGGCCCGCTCACGCGATCGCGGCTACACGGTCGATTTGGCTGAGGGCAACGAAGGCATCCACTGCGTCGCCGCGCCCATTCTCGACCCCTACGGCCAGCCGATCGCGGCGGTGACCATCATGGCCCCGGTCTCCCGGTTGGGTGAAGAGACCATCCCCACCGCAGCGGTCGCCTGCAAGGCGGCCGCCTCAGCCATCGAAGCAGCCCTCGCCGGCGGCATGGCACCGCGGCCATAGCCGATCTGCCCCTGCCTGCCCCACCAAGCCGGCGGCCCGGCGGGCATTGTGAGCAATTTCTCGGTGGCGAATGAGGAGTAGCTGAGACAATCAGCCAAATGGGAACTGGGGCGGGAGCCTCCGCTACCGTCAGGGCAGCGGCGGCGGGCCGGTCGGCTGACCACTGGCCTTCCGCAGCGGATACTTTGGCTGCCAGCTTGCCGAGTCCTGCCGCAGCCAATCGTCCAGCCGCTTCGCCATGGCCCTCAGGATTGCTGGCTCAGAACCTGATCGATCGACTGCCTCGCCGACATCCGTGGTGAGGCAGTACAGCGACCAGGCAGCCGACTCGTAATCATAGCCAACCTTCCACCGCTGGCCCGCAAGCTCGTCGATCAGCCAAACTCCGGGCCGAGCCCGGGTGTCGAGATACCCCGGAAACAGAAAGCCGATTGGTCCCCGATCGGGGTCGGTCCCGGGGGCAAGAAGTTCTGTCGCGAACGATTCACCGTCAAGTGGGTGGGTCTCTGCGGCTGGCCGCCACGTGCCGCCGGCCAGTTCAAGGCAGGTTGGATAGTAGTCAACCGCATGCACCATCCGTTGACTCACTGTCCCGGCGGGCAGCCGCCCTGGCCAGGAGGCGATGAGCGGCACCCGGATGCCCCCCTCGGTGAACATGCCCTTCTCACCCCGCAGCGGCAGGTTGTCGGCGTGGGTGCCCCCGTTATCGGAAGTGAACAGCACCAGGGTGTTTTCACGAATGGAGTCAGCAGCGTCACCATCGCCGTTGGGGTCATCCAGTACAGCCAGCAGCCGTCCGATGTTCTCATCAACACCGGCGATGAAGCCGAGGTACTCCGCCTGCTGCTTCCCTTTCGCCCGGTTGGCTGCCGCCGCGGCCAGGTCAGGCCGAGCCCGCACCGGCCCGTGGACGGCATAGGTGTGAAACTGCAGATAGAACGGGCAGTCACTGGCAGCGAGGCTGCCGACCGTTTCAACCAAGGCGTCACCCATGGCGTCACTGATGTGCTTTGAGGTTCCGGCCAGCGAGGCCGGCAGGCCCCGCCTTGAAAGGTAATGCTCGTCGTATGGGGCAGCCCAGCGATCGAAGTCGCCCCGGCCGAGCCCTTTGAACCGCCAGCGACCGTCCTGCCGCGAGGCGAAGCAGGTTGGCTGGTGCCCCTGCTGGCAGCCGCCGATGTTGACCTCAAAGCCCGCCTGCTCAGGCAGGGTCTCCGGACCAGTGTGTCCACCGACGTGGTACTTGCCGATATGGGCCGTCGTGTACCCGTTTTGCTTCATCGCCTCAGCGATCGTCACCGCCGCCGCTGCCACATCTTCATGCTGGGTTGGTCCCCGGAACCGGGCCTGCTGCTTGGTGATGCCACCCCGGCCGTAGCGGTTGAGGCTGCCAACCACATAGACGTCGTTATGCACGCGGGCCGGATACTGCCCTGTCAGCATCGCTGCCCGGGTCGGCGCACAGTTGGGCTGGGCGTAGGCATACGGAAAGCTCACGCCTGCCACCGCCAGCCGCTCAAGGTTTGGCGTCTGATAGATCGGGGCTGCCGTGCCGAGGGTCGGCCCGGCAGCACTGAGATGATTCCAGCCGAGGTCATCGACCATGAACACCACGATGTTCGGCTGGCTAGCAACTGCCGCATGAGCACTTATCGTAGAAACAGCAAGCACAAGGCAAAGGGCCAGCATGCCAGGAATACGTCGTCGCATAGATCTGCTTTCATGAATGGAAGGGGCACGCCGGACAAACCAGCTATCGCTCAGAAGGCCGCCGGCCAATCCGGACGGGAAGCTCAAGCGTCTCCCTCTGCCGACTGACCCGGAGGGTCACCTCGCTGCCGATCGGCAGCCGGGTGAGCATCAGCACCAGGGTGGCGGGACTGTCGAGCGGCTCGTCGTCGAGGGCCTCGATCAGATCCCCCGGCTTGATGCCGGCGATCGCCGCTGGAGACCCCTCCGCCACCGCTGCCACCAAGACGCCACCACCAGCTTGCTCCCGTAGCCGCAGGCCGACGTGTCCCCGTTCAACCTGACCGTGCTGGCGGATCTCATCGCAGATGCGGCGGGCAGTGTTACTCGGAATGGCAAAGCCGATGCCGCGAAAGCTGCGACCAACAATCGCCGTGGTGATTCCCATCACCCGGCCATGCACATCGACCAGCGGACCACCCGAGTTGCCCGGATTGATCGACGCGTCGGTCTGCAGAAATTCTTCGTAGGGATTGCCGACCACCCCGCGTCGGCCCACACCGCTAATGATGCCGTAGGTCAGGGTCCGATCGAGACCATACGGATTGCCGATCGCCCAGACCATCTCGCCCACTTCGAGACTGTCACTGTCCCCCCAGTCAGCGGCCGGCAGCTCATCGGCTTCGATCTGCAGCACCGCCAGGTCGGTGGCGGCATCGGCCCCGACCAGCCGGGCCGGAAACCGGCGGTCATCGGCCAGCCGCACCTCAATCGCCTGACTCTGAGCGACCACGTGATAGTTGGTGGCGATGAAGCCGTCCGCCGAAATGATCAGCCCCGAACCGACCGACTCATCAAGCTGTCCCCCCGGCAGGCCGCCGTGCAGCGCCGCAATCTCGTCGATCAGCGTCTGGGTCCGCCGCACGCTGGTGACGTTGACGACCGACGGGCCGATCACGCGGGCCAATGTCGTGAATAGCTTGCCCACCGACGACAGCTCGGCCACCATCGCCGCATCGCGGATCGCCCGCAGCTCAGCCCGGGTCTGGGCATAGCGAATCCGGCCGGCAATCGACGGCCAGACGATCAGGGCAACCAGCACCACCAGGCCCAGGAACAGCACGACGGTCCGGCGGCTGACGCCGGCTGCTGAGGCGGTCATCTGGGCACCTCCAAACTGGCGTCGGTCAGCAGCAGCCGCACGGTGTCGAGGGCCGTCTTGGCGGCCCGGGCGAGGGCAATCTCGCCACCCCCAAGCAGGTGCTCGACAATCTGCGGCTCTCCAGACCGGGCGATGGCCAAATCGACCGCCTGTCGCTGGCCCGCTGGCCGCACTGGTCCGACGGCCAGACCAATCGCAGCCCCTTGGCGGTCGGCAGCATCAACCGCCGCCGCCGCCAGTGCTGCCGGCTCAGCCGACAGTTCGGGTACTACCAGGCCACCGCGAAAGGCCGGCTGCGGCTGCCCCCGGCGGCTGGCCGCCTGGGCCATCAGGCTGACGACCCGTCCCGCCGTGCCGGCTTCGACGCAGGCGAGGCTGGCAGCCGACGTGAGCAGCGCGGCAAGGGCGGCATCCTCCACCTCGTCGTCCTCAACGCCATAGACAAGCCGGCCGAGTGCCTCACGGATCAGCCGCTCGGTGCCACTAATCTTGGCCTGGCAGGCAGCCTCATCCTCAGCCCAGGCTGAAATCCGCAGCGTGATGGTCGCCTCATGGGCCGTGATGCCGACCGTCGGATCGCGGCCACGTTCGATCAGGCCCGGCAGCATCGCCTCGATTGCGCTTTCACCAGCGCCGAAGCATTTCAGGCGGTGATGCCGCAGCACCCGGCGGCCACCCGCGGCTGCCTCCAGCTGCGGGGCGACCGTCTCCTGCCACATCCGCCGCATCTCCGCGGGCACGCCCGGCAGCGCGACAATCCGGCAGCCCAGCCCCCGGCCCCAGCCGGCTGCCGCCGGCAGCGGCAGGTCGATGCCTGGGGCTGTCCCATCGGGGTTCGGCACTGGTCGACTGCCGGCCGGAAACAGCGCCTGCCGCCGATTGCTCTCGGGCATATCCATACCCCGGCGGGCGAAGCGGGTCTCAATCGCCGCCAGCGAGGCGTCGCAACAGACCAGATCGACCCCGGCCACGGCGGCCAGCACATCCCGGGTGAGGTCATCGGCGGTAGGGCCCAGCCCCCCGGTTGCCAGCACCACCTGCGTCCGGCGGGCCGCCGCCGTGAAGGCCTCAACGCCGGCCTCCAGCGTATCGCAGACGGTGGTGTGATAGCCCGTCGGAATCCCCAGCAGGCCGAGTTCACGCGAAAGCCACTGGCTGTTGGTGTCGAGTCGTTGCCCACTGGTCAGTTCATCCCCGATGGCGATCACCTCGGCAAGCATGCGGCATCCCCTTCCCAGCGGCGTACGGTATTATCTGTGTGTGGCGACCGGCTGAAACGGCATCGAGCCGTGGCGGCCCGGGAACCACCGCGAACATTATTCACTCAGTTCTCACCGACATTGTGGCGGGCGTCAACGCGGCCTGCCCCACCCCGCACGGCAGCAGATGAAACTCGGCCTTCTCGGTGGCGACCGGCAGACTCTGGCAGTGGCCGCCGCCGGCCTGGCAGCCGGAGACACCATCGGCCCGGCAATCGGCCTCCCGGAGCAGTTGCCTGCGGCACTCACGGCAATTGAAAAGCAGCCGGCCGAGCAGTGGCAGCTGCTGCTTGAGGCTGACCGTTGTGATGCCGTGTTGGTAGCGATTGCCGACTGGAGCGATGAACGGGCCGAGCAGGTCCGGACGCTGGTGCAGGCGGGCCGGCCACTGTTGCTGAACCATCCGGCCTGCCTGTCGATGCTCTGGGCCTACGAGCTCGACATGATCTTGGCCGATTCCGCTGCGACTGTGATTCCCCTGCTGCCGGCCCGCCGGCATCCACTGATCGGTTTGCTGCGGCAGTTCATCGAACAGTCGATCGCCGGTGGCGGTCCGTTCGGTGGCCTCGAGACGCTGCAGCTGGAACGCCGGCAGGCTGATCGCAGCCGCGAGAGCGTGCTGGCCAGCTTGGCTCGCGATGCCGATCTCATCCGGGTGCTCGTCGGTGACCCGGCCCGCCTGATGGCCCTCGGCAGCGGCGGCGATGCCGCCTGGGCGACGCTCGCGATCGGCTTCACGGGTCCGGACCAACTGCCGGTTCGCTGGCAGGTTGCAAAGGGAGCCACTGAAGAACTGACGATCGAACTGGTCTGTGCGACCGGTCGGTTCCGGATCGACGTGCCCGGCGATGGGACCGGCAGTTGGCAGCTCAGCCAACTGCCTGACGATGCCGGGCAGCCGTTGCCCCTTGACCACCCCCACGAGAGCACAGCGTTTGATCCGGCGGCGATCATGCTGGAAACGCTCCGCCAGCAATTTGCCGGAGCCGCCGACGAGCAGGCGGACGCCAGCATCGGCCCGGCAACCTGGGCCGATGCCGCCCGCACCATTGAACTGGCTGAGACGGTTCCCCGCAGCCTGGCCAAGGGTCGGGCCATCGATCTGCACCAAGAAGAGTTCAGCGAACTGGGCACCTTCCGCGGCACGATGGCCTCGCTCGGCTGTGGCATCATCATGGCCGGCCTGCTGCTGCTGTTTCTGGCCACGCTCGTCGGCGGGGTGGCCCAGGCCGCCGGCTGGGAGTTTGGCGAACGGCTGGCCTCGTTCTGGCCCTACGCCATCCTGGTGACGCTGCTGCTGTTTCTGACGCTGCAACTTCTCCCGCTGCTGCTGCCCAAGCCGGCGGCACCCTCGTCGCGGGCCAACGAGCCGTCCCCGCCCGCCTGAGTCTCCGCCGGCTTGAGCCCGGCCGCCGGCAGCCCGCAAACTCCACGCGGCCGGCACCACCGCCTTGCTGGCAGCCTGCTGATGGCAAGGTGTGCGGGTGGCTTTCCAGGCACCAAAAACTCTCCAGCTTCCGGGCCGAACCTACCGCTATGGGCGGTTCGCGTGCCGCCGCTGGCTGCCAACCGTCTGGAATCCCTCGATGCGATCAGTGCCGGTCTGCCTGTTGTTCACGCTGTCGCTGGCGTTCTCGGGCTTCGTCTGCCCGGTGCAGGCCGAAGACCTCCGCCGAACGGCAATCGTGCGGGCGATCGAGGTATGCCGCGACAGCGTTGTGAACATCCACGGCGAGAAGGTCATCGCCGACAAGGCTGACGACGACGAGCGGCGGGTCAACGGCATGGGCACCGGGGTTGTCATCGATGCCCGCGGCTACGCCGTCACAAATTTCCACGTTGTCGATGGCGTCAAGAATATCGAGGTGACGCTCGCCTCGGGCCGGACTGTCGCCGCCCGGATGATTTCCCACGATCGCCGTACCGACCTGGCGGTCATCAAGATTGACTCCCTCACCCCGCTGCCGGTCATTCGGCTGGGCACCTCCAGCGACCTGTTGATCGGCGAGACAGTCCTGGCCCTCGGCAACGCCTACGGCTACGAGCACACCGTCACCCGCGGCATCATCTCGGCCCTGCACCGCAACGTCGATGTCAGCCCGACGCAACGCTATGAAGATCTCATCCAGACTGATGCCAGCATCAATCCGGGCAACTCCGGCGGTCCCCTCCTGAACATCAACGGCGAGATGATCGGCATCAACGTCGCTGTCCGGGCTGGCGCCCAGGGCATCGGCTTTGCCATTCCGGTTGACAGTGTGCTGCGGGTGGTGACCAACCTGCTGTCGGTCGAACGGGTCGACCACACCTGGCATGGCATCGTCTGCCGCAGCTGCTCTGGCGGTGCCGTCGTCGAGGCCGTCCACCGTGAAAGCCCGGCCGAGTCGGTCGGCATGCGGGCCGGAGACATCATCCTGCGGGTGGGCGACCAGTCGGTCGGGAGCCAGCTCGACATCGAGCGGGCATTGCTCGGCCGCAAGGCCGGCGAAATCGTCGCCGTCACGGTGACCCGCGCGGGAAGCGAAGAACAGCTGCAGCTGGCGCTCGCAGAGGCCCGCAAGCAAACCGCCACTGCCAGCGAGCGGGCCTGGGACCAGCTGGGCCTGAGGCTCGCGCCGGCTGTCGCCGACGCGGTGCGGCAGCTCCAGCCCCGGTACCGCGGCGGCCTGCTGGTCCAGGAGGTCCGGTTTGGCAGTGCAGCCAGCGACAAGGGAATCCGTCCGGGCGACATCCTGGTCGGGCTGCATGTCTGGGAAACGATCACACCCGACAACGTCAGCTACATCCTCGACCAGATCGAATCTGAGCAGCTTGATGCGGTCAAGTTCTATATCCTCCGCGGCCGCGACACGCTCTTCGGGCACCTCGCCTCCGATACAATCCTCCGCTGAGTGGATGCCATCAGGCGTTCCTGTCGCCAGCAGACTGCGGAGCATGACCGCGTGGAATCGGAATTTGTCAGCCGGTTGATCGGGCAACTCCCGCGGGATCGGCGGCTGGAAGTCCCGCCGGGCGACGATGCGGCCGTGCTGCGACCAGCCGCGAACAGTCGGCCGGTCGTCACGGTCGACCTGCTCACCGAGGGGGTCGATTTTCTGCTGCAGGGCAGCCAGACGTTGCCGGCATTTCCGCCCGCCGCGACACCCCGACAGGTTGGCCACAAGGCGGTCGCGGTCAGTCTCAGCGATCTGGCGGCGATGGCTGCCGTGCCCGAGGCGGTGGTGGTGGCTGTCGCCCTGCCCCGCCGCGGCGGCGGAGCAATCGCCGACGAGCTGACAGCCGGCATCAGGGCGATCACGGATGCCTACGGCGTGACCCTGGCCGGCGGCGACACCAACGCCTGGGACGGGCCGCTGGTCGTCAGCGTCACGGCGTTGGGCAGCGTGGCGGCGGGCCGAGCCTGGCGGCGGGACACCGCCCGGGTTGGTGATCTGATTGTGGTCACCGGTCCGGTCGGCGGCAGCCTGCTGGGGAGGCATCTGGCGGTGGAAGCCCGCTGTCGCGAGGCATTGGCCATCGCCGAGCGGTTCACCGTGCATGCCGCCATTGACATCTCTGATGGGCTCTCGCTTGATCTATCGCGGTTGACAACTGCCAGCGGTGTCGGCGGCGTGATCGACCTGGCGGCAGTACCGGTGCACCCCGACGCCGAACGACTGGCAGCCCTGCAGCCCGCCGCAGGCAAAAGCCCACTCGACCATGCGCTCGGCGACGGAGAAGACTTTGAACTGCTGCTGACGATGCCGGCAGACGAGGCGATCCGGCTGGTCGAGACCCCACCAAGTGAACTGGCAGCCGGCACATCGCTGCGACCGACCATCATCGGGCAGATCGTGGCTGAGCCCGGGCTACAGGCCACAACGGCCGACGGTCGGCTGCGGCCGTTGGCGGCGGAGGGGTTCGACCATGCCTTCGACTGACGCTCCCCAGCCCACCGGCTCCGCCACCGTCGCAGTCGCCGATCTCCCTGCCCTCGACCGCTTTGCCAGCCGACTGGCTGCCTGCCTGCCGCAGACTGCGGTCATCTGCCTGGAGGGGGACCTCGGGGCCGGCAAGACAACCCTCGTCAAGGCCGTTGCCGCCGCGGTGGGCATCGCCCCGGCAGACGTCACCAGCCCGACCTTCAGCCTGATTCAGATCTATGACACTCCCTCCGGAGATCTTGAGCTGATCCATGCCGACATGTATCGACTCAATGACACCGATGAACTGCGGGAACTGGGCTGGGAGGAGCTGCTTGAACCGGCTGCCGAGCACCGCCGCTGGGTCTTCATCGAATGGCCCCAACGGATCACCGCCGCCCTGCCAGCCGCCCGGCTGGCCATTGCCATCGCCATCACCGGTGAGACGGCCCGGCAGCTGACCATCACCGGCTTCGGAGCGAAATACGCTACGATCCCGGCAGTCCTTGCGACTCTGTCCTGACCCGCCTTTCCTCGGGAGCATCCCTGATGCGTCTCAATGCTGCCAGCTCCGCGGTCGTCGTGGTCGATATTCAGGAGCGGCTGCTGCCGACCATTCCCAGCGGTGCTGACGTGGTGACCGAAAGCTGCCGGCTGGTCGATGCCGCCCGGCTCTTCGGAATACCGGTGCTGGCGACCGAGCAATATCCCCAGGGCCTCGGCCGAACGGTCGAGCCCCTCGCCGGCCGACTCGAGGGAATTGCCGAAAAACGCTCCTTCAGCTGCTGTGGCTGCGAGCCCTTCACGCGGCAGTTGGCAGAAGGAATCGAAGCGATCGTCCTCTGCGGGCTTGAGACGCATGTCTGCATCGCCCAGACCGCCCTCGACCTGCTGGCCGAGGGCATCGGCGTCTGCATCGCCTTTGACGCGGTGGGCAGCCGGCGACAACTCGACCACGAGGTTGCCCTACGGCGGCTTGAGTCGGCCGGCGCGGTGCTCTCGACCACCGAGGCCATCCTCTTCGAATGGTGCCGCTCCGCTGACCACCCGGCCTTCCGCGAGATGCGAAAGCTGCTGCGGTAAGGCCGCTCAGTCGACAGGCTTGGTGAGGTCGGTGTCGGCCAGCGGCAGGCCGGCCTGGTGGCGGTCGGCGAGGGTGGCGAGGCGAGCGATTTTGGCCGCAGCGGTCGGCTCCCCGGGGCGCTCCCTGCCCGGGGCCCGGCCAAAGACGATCACCAGATCATCCGCCCCGAGCAGTTCCCACAAGCTGTCGTTGTCGTCCCCGTCACGAGCAGGAACCCGCCGGCATTCGGTCAGGCCCAGCTTTTGCCATTCCGGCCCGATGGCAGCCGTCAGGGCCGCCCCGGCTGCGACAGCCCGGTCGCCCCAGGGTGACCCCTCAGGACCTCGGGGACTGGTGCTGATGCCGGTAATCAGCGGGTATTTGGCTGCGGCCTCAGGTGTAAAATCGACGCTGGGCAGCACCGTCGCCTCGGCGTCGATCGCCAGCAGACCACCCTGCACCCGCACCATCGCCACCGGCACCCGACAGCGAATGGTCACCGTCGCCGCGGCCGGGTGACGGGTTTCCACTTTCTCTACGTGAGCCACCCAGGGATGCATGTCAAAGGCTCGGGCCAGCCGCCGCTCGAGGCTAGGGTCGTCCAGCGGCAGCGGCGTGTCGAGGCTGGCATTCCGCAACGCCTGCCACTTCAGATCGGTGGTGACCCAGTCAGGAATCCCGACCACCTCGATGGCGTCACCGGTGAGCAGCGAATCAGCATCTCGTTCAAGCCGGTCGGCAAGCTGTCGCCAGGCCACCCAGCCGGCCAGACACGATCCGGCCAGAATCGCTACGGCCCCGATCAGCGAACGCCACCGCCAGAGCAGCCCCAGCAGGCCACCAGCCGAATGCCCAGAGGGAGAAGCATCCATGCCGGGCCTCACCAGACCTGGATGCGGGGTGACAGTTCAACCCCAAGCTGATCCCGCACCGCTGTCCGCACCCGTTCGATCAGACCGCGAACATCACTGCTCGAACACCCCGGCTCGGCCACCAGATAATTGGCATTGGGCTTGTAAACAGAAGCCCCGCCGACACAGAGGTCACGGCAGCCAGCCTGCACAATCAGTGACTCAGCCGTGGTGCCGACCGGGTCCTTGAACATCACGGCAACCGTGCGGGTGCCGCTGGGCTGTTCAGCCCGCTCGACAATCCACTGCTTCTGCATCCGCTTGGTCAGCCGCTCTGGGTCGTCGGCATCCAGTTCGAACCGGGCAGCCAGCACGATGCTGCCGTCAAGGCTGCTCCAGCCGGAGGAAAAGGCAAGGTCTTCCCGCGGCCGCTCTTCGGTGCTGCCATCGGGCTGCATGATCCTGACGGTGTGAATCCGCTGGCCCAGGTTACTCCCGTGGGCGGCGGCATTGCCGACGAGACCACCCCCGACGGTACCCGGAATGCCGACCAGATCCTCCAGCCCCGACAGACCAGCCTGCACGGTCGCCGAGACGAGATGCACCAGCTTGGCCCCCGCCCCGGCCCGGACACTCTGGCCCTCGACATCGATGCCACAGAACGCTGGTGCCGACAGGCGGATCACCATCGCATCGAGCCCCTCGGTCGGCGCGAGAATGTTCGAACCGCCACCGACGACACGCATGGCAATGCCACGTTCATGACACCGGGCCACGACCGTCGTCAGGGCCTCGACACTCACCGGCTCACAGAAATAACGGGCCGGACCTCCGATCCCCAGCCAGGTGTGGCGAGCAAGCGGTTCGGCAACCTGAACGGTGACGGCGAGGTCGTCGAAAGGGCTGCCGGCAGGGGATGGTTCGGACGGGACTGTCATGGGGGAGGGCTCAAATGCGTCGGGAAGTCTCTCGGCCGTCCGGGCGAAAGCCAGGACTCCAGAAATGATTGTGCCGCACGGAGGGATTGCCCGTCCAACCGGCACTGAAAAACCCACACCCCCCAGCGCTAAGCCACCCGGCGGCCAGACCAGCCGGCGGCCGGATCCTGAGAAAGTTCCAACCAGCCGTTGACCACCGCCTCGAGCGGCATGTGGCCGTCGTCGGGATCGACCGGCTGCGGGGTGAGACGGGGCACCCGACCCAGTACGAGCAGGCAGTCACCGGTTCTGAGCCGCGACAACTGCCGGTCGAGCCGGGCGTAGGCGGCCAGGTCACGGCTCGTTGCTTGTTCAGCCGCAATGCCCCGGGGCACAACCTGGCTGGCATCACACCAGCGGGCCGCTCGGCGGGGGAAGCGATCACGCCCCCCCAGTTGCTCGGCCAGCCCCTCCTCCACAAGCACGACCAGCCGGCCCGGGGTGAGCTGACGCAGGCTTGCCAGGGTACGGGCAAGGCCATGCCCGCTGCTGGGACGATCGACGAAGGCGGCGAAATCCTGACCGCGGTCGAGCCGGCCGATCCGGCCGACGATGTTGCCGGTCGCCTCAAGCCCCCGGGCGATCCGTTCCGCCGGCACCTGGTAGCGGGTGGCGATCGCCGCGGCCAGCACAGCGTTGCGGGCGGTGGACGTCACCGGCACATCGAGACTCACCGGCATCACCACGCCAGCGCACCGCAGCAGCAGCGTCTGGCCATGCAGGCTCCGCTCGACCGGTGTGGCGGTCACGGTTGCGGCTGTCTTCAGGCCGGCGGTCAGCAAGCCCCCCGAGGGATTTTGTTGTTGGTAGCGGCTGACCATCCGACCGACGAGGGGATCATCGGCATTGGCAACCAGGCAGCCCTCGGGGGCCACTGCGTCGAGAATCCGGGCCTTCACCGCATGGTAGGCGGAGGCGGTTCCGTGCAGATCGAGATGGGCGCGGCCCAGGTTCGTGACCGCCACCGTGTCGCAGCTGACACCGGCCAGCGCATGGGCGGCGAGCAGCCGGCTGCTGACTTCGACCACGGCGTGGCTGCAGCCGCTCTGCTCAATCCGTCGGAGCCAGGTCGCCAGCTGCCGGGCATCGGTGATCGGCACCGACCGCGGCTCGCTGGTGGTGGCATCGACGCAGCCAAGATCCGAGATCACCCCAACTCGCAGGCCGGCCTCGGAGAGCATCGAGGCGGTCAGCCAGGCGGTCGAGGTCTTGCCGCTGGTGCCGGTGATGGCGATCACCCGCAGCCGCGAGCCTTGCAGGCCGTCAACAGCATGGGCCAGCCGGGCCCAGGCCCAGGACGTGTCGGGCACCACGCACAGCGGCACGCCCGCCGTCGGGACCATCCGCTCGGCGACGATACCGGCGGCACCGCGGGCGATGGCTGCGGCGATCTGCTCGTGGCCATCGTCGTCGTCACCACAGCGGGCGACGAAGAGATCCCCGGGCCGGCAGGCATCCGGGCGATCGGTGAACCGCCCAAAGCCGATGTCGTTGCAGGCAAAAAACCGGGCGGCGGGAAAGAGTTCGGAAAGCAGCCAGCGGCCGCTGCCGGCCCCCGAACGACGGCCACGGCCAACGGGGTCATCAACACGATCAGTCATTCCAGCGGCCTCCTGCCGGCATGGAGTCTGGCTGGCCCTGTCCGCCACCTCCTTGCAGCGGAGCAATCCCAGGCCAGCCAATGGTCATCGTCTCCCGGGCCGTTAGGGGCCCGAGCGACGGAGCGGAATTGTCAGGAGTGGGTGAAGACCGTCAAGACGAGTTTTGTGGCCCCGCTGGCAGCCCCGCGAAACATCGCAGCCACCCTTTGCCGCCAGCTTTTTGCAGTTGCCCCAGACTGGCCGATCCTGCCAGGATTGATGGTTGTCTGCTTAAGCCGCTAGATCGATCATCCGCACGCTGTTCTGCTTGAGAATCCGCATGGTCCCACCTCGCCACCTGCTGTGGATAGGCGACAGCACCGCGACGCTCGAGTTCCAGCTGGCCGCCGCGGAGACGGCGGCAGTCATCTCCCTGCAGCAGGTCCCCGATGTGGCCACAGCGATCGGCCAGCGGGCCGCTGAGGCAGCACCAGAGCCGACATTCGTCTGCCTGGCCGAACCGCGGCCGGGCCTGATCTGCCTTGCTGACGTGCTCGCCGTGTCCCGCCGCTGGCCGCTCGCGCGAATGATCAGCGTTGCGTCATGCCTCGCTGATGGCCAGCGGCGAAGTGGACCGCCCTTGCCCGGCGTGGTCACTGTTCCCTGGCATGACCTGCCCGCCCGCTTGCGGTACTGGCTGGCTGAATTGGCCGCCGGCAGGCCGGGGAGCCTGGGACTGCCGCTCACGGCCCGCCGGGACGAACGCTGGCAAGGCCAGGCCGGTTTCGCCGACCCCAGCCAACCGCGGCGGCGGCCCCGCGTAACGGTGGCTGGTGACACAACCGCCACCGCTGAGGCAGTGGGCGATCTGGTCAGGGTTGCCGGGGGTGAGGTCGTCGAGCAGATCACTGGCCGACCCCCCATCGCCGCCGACTGCGACTGCATCGTCTGGGACCGGGGGGCCAGGCTCGACGGAGATCTTGGCTGGCTTCAACTGCTGGCCGGCCAGCAGCCCGAGCGGCCGATCATTCTGCTCTGCTCCTTCCCGCGAGGCGATGCCGTGACAGCCGCACGAGCGGCCGGCGCGACGGCAGTGCTGGGCCGACCGGCCGACCGCGAGGCCCTCCTCGGCCTGCTGCTGACGGCCTGAATCGGGCTGTTCACCGCCTTGCCGGATCGCTATCGTCGCCAAACTTTTTCAACTGGTAAGGTGCTCGTGTGGCGCGGTCATGGTCTGCTCGAATGTGGTTCGTCTGCCTGTCGCTGGCAGGAACGCTCGCTGGCTGCGCCCACACGCTGGTCACCTTTGACGCCAACGGCCGGCCGACGCTGTGGCAACGGTTCGACCAGTCGAGCGGGGCCGCCGAGACCGTCGGCCTCCCCGGTATCTTTGCCGCGGCCGACCTGCCCAAGCGAACCGAGCGGCGAGTGGGCCAGCTTCAGATTCACGCCGACTTTCCACTCGCCGGCCAGCATCGACTGATTCGTGAACTCGACAATCTTCGGGTCTCGATCAGTCAGCAGCTCGATCTACCGATCTCGGACGAACCGATCCACCTCTACCTGTTCGCCGATCTGGAGGACTATCAAGCCTTCGTGCGTCGGCACTTCCCGCAGTTTCCGGCACGGCGGGCCTGCTTTGTCGAGACCGATACCACCCTGGCCGTCTTCGCCGCCTGGCAGGAGCGGATCGCTGAAGACCTGCGGCACGAAACGACGCACGGCTATCTGCATGCCGTCGTCCCCGGCCTGCCGCTCTGGCTGGACGAGGGACTGGCCGAATTCTTTGAGTTGCCGGAAGCCTCGGCGGGGCTCCATAAACGGCATGCCGCCCACCTGGCTGGCCGGCTGCTGGAAGGCACCTGGCAGCCGCAGCTGGAACGGCTGGAAGCCCTCGAAGACGCGGCGGCGATGTCCCAGGACCATTACGCCGAGGCCTGGTGCTGGGTCCACTGGCTGCTGCGGACCACACCGGAACGCCACCGGCTCCTGGAAGACTATCTCAGCGACCTCCGGCATGATCCCGCGGCGGCCCCGCTCTCGGTGCGGCTGCGGGAGACAGAGGGCCCACCAACCGTCACCACCGCAGCTGTTCGGCAGCACGTGGAGCAGATCGGCAAATAGTTGGGCAGTGTTAGCCGACCGGCTTTGCAAAAATGCTGCCGTGCTCGGCGACCCCGAAGCCGAGCTTGTCGAACAGGCCGGCTGCCGGCAGGTTGGTGTCGCTGGTGTGGGCCTCGACGAGGGCGACGCCTTCCTGGGCCAGGTCATGCATCGCCTCGGCAACGAGGTATTGCGCCAGCCCCTGCCGCCGCCGGGGGCCTTCGATGTCGACATGCAGCAGCCCGGCGGCGACCAGTCCCCAGGCCTGCGAGAGCGGCTGCATGTCCCAGAAGGTGGCGCTGCCGAGCAGTTCCCGCGTCTTCGTTCGCAGCTCGTACCGTCGCAGGGCGACGCCGGTGGTGGTCGCCGCCTCCCACCAGCTCCGCCGCTCTGGCTCATCGATGACATGCATGACGGTCGTCCGGCGGACGGCAATGTGCAGCCGATTGACCGGCACCCGAAAACCGTCAAGTGACCGTCGGTGCACCGCAACCCGTTCAAGGCAGTGATAGCCGGCCCGAACGAAGACCTGTTGCATGGCCGGCGAAGAGTCGAGGATGCCCGGCAGGTCGGAGCCCCCGTAGAGGCCGAGATAGAAGCCCCGGAACTGGCCGCTGCCGCCACCTCGCAGCTGTGTCGCCCCGCGGGCCCGTAGATAGCCTTCGCTGCGTCGCAGCAACTCGTCGCCGATTGCCTGTTCCGCCGGATGCGGCACCACGACCACCAGCAGGGTCGAGCCGATGCTGGTGTCGATCGATCGGCGATCGGCGGCAGCCCCGAAACCGGCATGGGCAAAGCCGACCACGCGGCCGTCATCCACCGCGACCAGCAGCCCCTCACGGTCGAAGTAGGGCTTGGAGAACACGCCCGCTTCCAGAATCGCCGTCGTCATCGGCTGCATCGCCGACGGCCCCAGTTGGGCGGCTCGCCAGGCGTCGGCCAGCCGCGGTGGATCGTCGTTTCGGAAGCAGCGGTACTCGATCACGCTGGCGGTGCTCCCGTTTCGGTGGCTGGCGACTGCCTCGGCCGCACGAGAATGCGACCCGCCTCGCAACGAACCTGATAGACCTGCTGCCGAACCGTCTGGGAATACCGATGCCGGCCGCTGGTGACATCAAACTGCCAGCCATGCCAGGGACAGGTGATAATCGCACCGCAGAGCGTGCCTGTCCCCAGCGGTCCACCTTGGTGCGGACAGAGGCCGTCGATGGCATGGTACACACCGTCGACGTTCGCCACCGCGACCATGCGATCACCGGCGACCCGTTCGATGCTGCTGCCGGGCGGACAGTCGCTTTCGGCCGCGATGTCGAACCACTCCGCCATGCTGTCGATCGCGTCAGAACTACGGGAACAGACGGCTCACCGGAGCCTGTCTCAGGCCACTGCCTTGGGCCTGTCGCGAGCCACCTTAGCGGCTGTGGCGAAACACCGCCATCGGCGGTGCACCCACCAATACTGTCCCGGCCGCCGGCGAATGGCACCCTCGAGAAGGGTCGTGTACCACTGCGAGAGGGCGGTCAGTCCGGCGGCTTCGGGCCCTTCCATGCGTGGATCACTCACCCCCTCGACCCGCAGATCGAAGCTGAACAGGCCCGCCCGGCGAGTGGCCGTGCAGACGATCACCGGCGCCTCGGAGGAGAGGGCGAAGACGCCGATCGCTTTATGGACACTTGCCGGCCGGCCGAAGAAATCGACGCGGCAGCCCTTGGGGCCGGCGGCCTGATCACCAAGCAGGCCGATTGCCCCCTGCTCCTCCAGCACGGCCGCGACATCAGGGGCACTGCCCCGCTTGGGCAGAATCGTTTGGCCCCGCGACTCGCGGAACTCGGTCACAAAGCGGTCAAGCAAGGGGTTGTCGAGTTCCCGGGCAACTGAGAAGAGTTTGAAGCCGAACACGCCGAACAGGTAGGCCGCCAGCTCAAAGTTGCCGTAGTGGCCGGAGAGCACCACCTTGGGCCGATCGAGCCACATGGTGCGGACGAACTGCTCCATGCCCGTGATCTGCAGGTGCCGCCGCCAGGTCGTCTTGCGAATCACCCGGGGCGCATGGGCGATCTCCACCACCATCAAAAGCAGATGCTCCCACATCGCCCGGGCGGTGTCACGGCACTGAGCGTCGGTCCAGTCGGGAAAGGCCTGCCGCAGGTTGTCGCGGACGACGGTCCGGCGAATTTTGACCCGGTTGGCCAGAAAATCGGACCAGCTGCGGGCCTGCCGTTCGAGGAATGGCCGCGGCAGCGCCTGCACGATGCAGATCGCCACCCGGACGGCGATGTAGGCAAGTCGATCGACCGCGCGGCCGCCCAGGGTTCGGTCTGCCATGACGTGTTTCCACCAGTTCCGCCGTCAACGGCCCTCCTGGCCGTTTCAAACCGAAGTCTCTCCCACCCTCGGCATTTTCACCAGATCGGTTTTTCAGGCCCGATTCGTTCAGCCGGATGGCGGCGGTTCGGACCGGGCAAGCAGCAGCAGGCCCACACTGACAGCATTGAACAGCGCATGCACGACGATACAGGGCAGAATGCTGCCCCGCTGTCGCGCCAGATAGCCGGTGGCCAGGCCGAACCCGATCAGCGGTATCCAGCCGAGGCCGTGCCCGACATGGGCCAAGCCGAAGGCGACGGCGGAAATGACGACGGCCCGGTCGCCGAAGCGGGTCTCCAGCCAGCCCTGCAGCACCCGCCGGAAGAAAAACTCTTCGGCAATCGGCGCGGCGACCACCGCCGAGAACAGCACCAGCCCAACCGCCGCCCCGCTGCTGTCGGCGACCAGAAAGTCGATGACCGGATGCCGGTAAGAGACGACAAAGTGATCAAGCAAGGCGGCGATCGCCAGCAGGGGGGGCACGATGATCACCCAGGTGGCCACCGCCAGCCTCAGCCCCTCGACCGGCCGCGGATCCCGCAGCCCGAGGCTGGCTGGCGTCGCTCCCCGCAGTCTCAGGATCAGGCCGCCCAGCAGCGTGAAGACCAGCATGGCAACGGCATTGGCAAGCAGACGGGGCCCGAGATCGGGCGGCTCGTTTGCGGCGACTGCCGCCTGCCTGCCCGCCAGCAGGTCGCCTGCCACGGCCTGGCAGAGCAGAAACAGCAGGAAGAGCCCCGCCACGTCGAGCCCCTGCCACGGCACCGTCGCACGCGGTAAGGGCGGCACCAGCGGCTGCCCCACCCGAGCCCGGCCAATCAGCCGGATGAGCCCCACGCCACTGGCCAGGCAGGCTGCGACTGCCAGCGGACCGACCAGCCAGGTCACTGCGCCGCTCCCAACAGCGGACGGGCGGCAAGGATGTATTCCCCGCCAGACCAGATCGTGGTCAGCACTGCCAGCCAGGCAACCGCGACAGCAGCCCCATGAACCGTGACGCCTCCAGCGGTCAACTCGGGCCAGACCCGGCTGCCCAGTTCCAGCCCGATGGCCACGCACTGAAACACCATCTTGAGCTTGCCCGACCAGCCGGCGGAAAAGTCGTGCCCAGCCCGCTCCATCTCGGACCGAATGGCGGTGACCACCAGTTCCCGGACGACGATCACGACCGCCATCCAGGGCAACAGGGCCGAGCCGGTACGGTCGGCCAGTAGCACAAAGGTGCCGCAGACAATCACCTTATCGACCAGCGGGTCAAAGATTCGGCCCAGCCGGCTGACCTGATTGAACCGGCGGGCATACCAGCCATCGACCCAGTCGGTCGCCGCCGCCACCACAAACAGCACCAGTGCCGCCAGCGGCTGCGAGCCAGCCACCCCCTCGATCACCGCGAACAGGATGATCGCCAGTACCAATCG
>CALAZQ010000449.1 GCA_937926325.1 uncultured Planctomycetaceae bacterium
GGCCAACTGCGGGTAGGCCCGCTCAACGGCCAACTTCTGGCCCTCCTGCCGCGGTGCCCAGAGGCTTTTTCCCTTGCCGTCACTGGCCACCCCAATCCCGCGAATCACCGCGCGGATCCGGTCCCCGTCGGCGACAGCCCGCGAGAGGGTTTTCAGGACCAGGGCAACATAGCCCTCGGCAGTTACCAGCCCATCGGCGTCGCGGCCGAACGGGCAGGACCCCGAGTTGCTCACCGACTGGGCCGCCGAGAACAGCACGAGGCTATCTGATTTACAGTACGACGCCCCGCCGACGATCGCCTGGTCGATGCTGCCCGCGGCCAAAGCTCGAGCTGCTATCGCCAACGCCTGCAGTGACGAGGCACAGGCCGCATCGACGACGAGGTAAGGCCCCTCAAGCCGCAAGGCTTCGCGGACGATCCGCGCTGCACCGAGGGCGCTGAGTTCGGCAGGCCTCCCCGGCTGACGGCCCGGATACCGGGCCCGCACGGCTGCCGTAAGGTCAGACGCCACAGTCGCCGTCTCAGAACCAAGCAGTTCCCGGGCCGCCTCGACCTCGTCAAGCAGTACTGCCGCCTCGTCGATGCGGGTGGAGTAGACATGGTCACCTACCAGAGGGCTGCCGCCGGTGTGGCCGACATAGACACCGGTTGACCGATCCGTCGGCATCGCGAAGGGGTCGAGACCGGCGTCACGACAGGCCCGGGAGGCGACCTCCAGAAAGATCTGGTGGGCAATGTCGTAACGATCGACCATGTCCGCCGTCAGCGGACAGACTGCTGGATCGACGGGACGATCAGAGACGAGCCCTCCAAGCTCGGAGTAACTCTTACCGGTCTTCCCTTTTCCATCGGCATAATAAAGATCCCGGCGGAAGCGGTCCTCGGGAAGTGGTCCCCAGGCCGTGCCGCCTCGGCTGACGAGTTGCCAAAACTCCTCAAGCCCATCGCCGCCCGGAAGGCGGCAGGCCATACCGACGAGTGCGAGTGGTTCCTGCAACGCTCTGGAGTCCTTCTTTGATTACGGAGCGGATATTACGGAGCGAAAAAACAGCCGCCGCTAAACGAATGCCAATGGCACAAAACGGGCAGGCGAGTGCGCACCCGGCGACCGCACGGGCGAGCCGGAGCAGCGTAGACCGCACAGACCATCTCGGTCGAAGCGGGAAATTCTGGCGGAGGGAGCATCAGAAGCGTCGAAGCCATGGATAAACAGCTGCCGGGCCGGGGGTAAAAAGGGCACCTCCCCATCCATGGGCTCGCGATGGATCAAACTCCATGCAGGCCGAGTATTGATCGGCAAATTTCACTGTCAAGAATATCGCTTACACAAATACTGACGTTTTTCAGCATCCAATTCCTGAAGGCAAGCGAATAAGAGGCCCGTCGCGACGGCAGGCAACCAGAATTACATGCGATCTGAACCGTTCTCAGTCGATACCAGAGAGCCCGCTCCGGCAACTGCTCAGCAGCCATTGACACCGTTTGAACTGCTCATGCTGCTCGATGAGCGGCCAGGCTATCCCATGTGTTTCTACGTGGAGACCACTCTGGTCGGCTCGCTTAACCATTCCCAACTCAAGGCGGCCCTCGCGCTCGCCGCCCGGCGGCACCCGCGCATGCGGTCCCGGGCCGTCCATGGTCCGGATGGCTGGCAATGGGTACTGACCGACATTGAGCCGACCCTCGTAGTGCTGCCGCGAACCATGCCGGCAAACGATACCGCCCGGCAGATCGCTTTCCGCCCGTTTCGGCTCCAGCGTGAGCCGGGCATTCGGGCTCTGCTCGTTGAAGAGGAGTCCGATCGTTTCAGTCTTGTGCTGCAGGTGCACCACAGCGTCTGCGATGGCATCGCTGCGTTGGAATTCCTCGGTGATGTCTGGTCGATCTATGAAGGCGGCGAACCGCCGCGATTACGGCCTGGCGTTGTCCGTTCACGCTGCGCCACTCCGGCCTCATGTTCACCGACAACACGAGCAGACGACCAGGCATCAGCCACTCTGACATTTGCCAGTCTTCTGCCGGCCAGGCTGGCCACGTCGAATCGAAAACAGCCCGCCACGGCGGGCGGCCGGCCCTACCGAGTCACGCGACTATCGCGGCAAGAAACGCGGGCCGTGCACGCCGCAGCGGTGGCGGTCGGCACTGCGGTCAACGATCTGACCATCGCAGCGGCAATGCGCGGCATCTGCCGCTGGAACAGCCGGCAGGGGCGGCCAGCGAAGACTATCAGGATCAACATGCCTGTCAGCCTGCGGCCCCCTGGGTGCCGTGAACCGGCAACCAATCGGATCGGTTATGCCTTCCTTGATCGGACAGCAGCAGCCTGTGACTCTGCGGTTGCTCTCGCCCAGTCCCTCGCGGTGGCGAGCCGCTGGATCCAGTCAACTGGAGCGGCTGGAATGTTCCTAGAGGTTTTGCACCAGGTTGCCAGGTGGCCGTGGCTGCTGCGGCTCCTTACTCGGCTGCCGCTGAGCCTTTCGACCGCTGTGGTGAGTAATGTCGGGAACATACAGGCCCGAATGAGGACCCAGGCGCCGACGCGGGCCGGCCTCGTTCGGCCCGGCAGCCTGACGATCACCAGCGTCGTGGGTGTGCCTCCCGTTCGCCCCGGTACCGCCCTTGCCGTTGGCGTGACCTCCTACGCAGGAGAATTGGCCGTCACCACAATGGCTGACCCCGCCGACTTCAGCGATCTTGACAACGCGTCGCTCGGCGAAATGATCGTCGCCGAACTCCTGGCTTTCACTGAGGTTTTGAACATTTCCACGAGGGCAAGTGGCCACGGTCCCTGACCGCGACAGTCCGGCAGAACCTGAGCTAACATCGGATCCCAAAGACGAGGCAAGCCTTGCCGGTCGTGCCGGTGACGTCGGGCTGGTTGAAGGATGATTTTGGAAACGCTAAGGTCGCGAGGTCACGATCCTGCA
>CALAZQ010000450.1 GCA_937926325.1 uncultured Planctomycetaceae bacterium
CTGATCGGCAGCACTCCGGCATTGCCCAGGGCCGCTGCTGAGACCGCCCCGACGCCGCCCGAGGTCGTCACCCCGCCGGTGGCATGGCCCGGCAGAAAGGGCACCAGATCGTCCACCACGCAGACCGGCCCGACCCCGGGCCCGCCACCACCGTGGGGAATACAGAAGGTCTTGTGCAAGTTGAGATGGCTGACGTCACCGCCGAAGCGGCCCGGCTCGGCAGTCCCCACCAGGGCGTTCATGTTGGCCCCGTCGATGTAGACCCGGCCACCGTGGCGGTGGACGATCTCGCAGAGTTCTTTCACCTCGGCCTCGAACACGCCGTGGGTGCTGGGGTAGGTGATCATCACCGCCGCCAGCCGATCGCTGTATTTTTCACACTGCTGCTGCAGTTCCGCCAGATCGACGTTGCCGTCCTCGTCACAGCCGATCACCACCACCTGCATGCCCGCCATCTGGGCGCTGGCCGGATTGGTGCCGTGGGCAGACGCAGGAGTCAGGCAGATGTCGCGGTGGCCTTCGCCGCGGGCCCGCTGCCAGGCCCGAATCACCAACAGCCCAGCATATTCCCCCTGGGCTCCGGCATTGGGCTGCAGGCTGATGCCGGCATAGCCGGTCGCCTCGCCGAGCCACTCACAGAGCTGCCGCTGCAGCACGGCATAGCCTTCCTGCTGGTCAGCCGGCGCGAAGGGATGCACGTTCGCAAATTCCGGCCAGCTGATCGGGATCATCTCGCTGGTGGCGTTGAGCTTCATCGTGCAGCTGCCCAGCGGAATCATTGTCCGGTCAAGGGCCAGATCGCGGTCAGCCAGCTCCCGCAGGTAGCGAAGCATCTGGGTCTCGCTACGGTGGCTGTGAAAGACCGGATGGGTGAGGAAGCTGCTCTGCCGCAGAAGCTGCGGCGGCAGCAGGGGCTCTGCCGTGGCGGCACAGTCGGCAAACTCCGGCAGCGGCCCCTCGCCGGCAAAGACCTGCCAGAGCCGGACAACGTCGGCTGGGGTGGTCGTTTCATCGAGGCTGATGCCGATGGTGGTCGGGTCGATCTCGCGGAGGTTCATGCCGGCAGCCCGGGCCCGTTCAGCCAGCGCGGCAGTCTGCTCACCGGTGGCCAGCGCGAGAGTATCGAAGGCCTGCCGGTGACAGCGTGTGACCCCGAGCTGTTCCAGACCGGCCGCCAAGGTTGCGGTCAGTTCGGCTACCCGCCGGGCGATCGCACTGAGGCCCTCGGGCCCGTGATAGACCGCATACATTGCCGCCACCACGGCGGGCAGCACCTGCGCAGTGCAGATGTTAGAAGTCGCCTTCTCGCGGCGGATGTGCTGCTCGCGAGTCTGCAGCGCCAGCCGATAGGCCGGGCGACCGGCAGCGTCCACACTGACACCGACCAGTCGGCCAGGCAGCGACCGCTTGAAGGCATCACGGCAGGCAAAAAAGGCGGCATGTGGCCCGCCGCAGCCCATCGGCATGCCAAAGCGTTGGGTGGAGCCGACGACGATGTCGGCCCCCCATTCACCCGGCGGTGTCAGCAGGGTGAGGGCCAGCGGGTCGGCTGCCACGCAGAGCAGGGCCTGCTTGTCATGGACCCGCTCGGCCAGGGTGTGCCAGTCGGGTAGGTCACCATCGGTGGTCGGGTACTGCACCAGCACGCCGAAGCAGTCACCCTCGTCGAGGGTGTCGCTGACATCTCCGATGACCAGATCGATGCCGAGTGGCTCGGCCCGGGTGGCGAGCACCTCGAGGGTCTGCGGATGGCAGCGGTGGTCGGCCAGAAAGGCGGTCGCCTTCCCCTTGTGCAGCCGGAAGGCCAGCGTCATCGCCTCGGCGGCTGCAGTCGCCTCATCGAGCAGTGAGGCATTGGCGATCTCCATGCCCGTCAGGTCACAGACCATCGTCTGGAAGGTCAGCACCGCTTCCATGCGGCCTTGTGAGATCTCGGCCTGGTAGGGCGTGTAGGCGGTGTACCAGGCCGGGTTCTCCAGCACGTTCCGCTGAATCACCGCCGGCGTATGCGTGCCGTAATAGCCCTGGCCGATGAAGCTGGTGAGCAGTCGGTTGCGACTGGCGATCGCCTTGAGTTCCGCGAGGGCCGCCTGTTCTGAGAGCGGGGCCGGCAGCTGCATCGGCTGCCGACGGACAATGCTCGCTGGCACGATTTCATCAATCAGCCCGGGCAGCGAATCGGCACCGACCGCAGCAAGCATCGCCTGCTCGGCGGCCGCCGACAGACCGATATGTCGCTCGGCAAACCCTGCCGATCCACGAGCTTCGCCAGCTGTGGGGGTGAGGGTTGAATCGTGCTGCTGGTCGAGATCAAGGGGCGATGGCGCGATCGACATGCAGGGTTCCTTTCCTGACGAGGCCGCCGAAACCGTTGGCTGGTCGGAACAGCTGACCGTGACGGCCAGCTGGCTTTTGACGGCACCGCCGAAACGAGGCCGGGAACCCTGTTGTCCGGGAACCTGAGAGATTCACCCACGGGCGTCGGCCCGGAGTTTGCCCCTTCGGTGGACGCCGCGGACGGCGCCGCTCTCCAACAGAATTTTTGTGTTGTCAGTCCTGGTGCCTGAGCGTTCAGCCTTCGGCGGTCGTGAGACTCTCTCCTGACACCGGCAGTTTAAGCCACTGGCAGGCGGGCGGCAACGCGGCAGCCGGGTCGCCGCCGGTTCAGTGCAGGCAGGCCAGCCGGCACCAGTCAGTGATGCGTTGGCGGATGGCATCGCGAATTTCCCGCACCTGGGCCAGCTTTTCTTCTCGACTGCCACTGGCGGCGGAGGGATCGGGAAAGCCCCAGTGTTCGCGGGCGACCGGACCGGGGAAGGTCGGGCAGCGTTCGGCGCTGGCCTCATCGCAGACGGTAATCACCCGGTCGAACTGCCGGCCCTCCGCCAGCACTTCGGCGACCCCGGTGGTGGAGGCAGCCGAGATGTCGATACCGACCTCCTGCATCGCCTCGACCACGAGGGGATTGAGTTGGCCCGGTTCCAGGCCGGCGCTCGAGGCGACGAACGAGCCCTGGCACATCTGGTTGACGAAGGCCTCAGCCATCTGGCTGCGGGCACTGTTGTGGATGCAGACAAACAGCACCTGTCGCGGGCCGGTCGGGCCGCAGCAATCGCTGCCATCAACGCCGCACTTTTCCGGAGCCAGGCAGGCGGTGTGCTTGCTGCCCAGCGTGAACAGCACTCCGGACGGCGTCAGTTCAACCCCACCGAGTGGATACTGCGAGACCGCATCCTGCTCATACTCCACTTCCACCGGCAGATCATCCACTCCGAGTACCGGTCCGGCCAGCTTCAGAATCTCTGCCAACTTTGTTGTCTGCAGCCGGTGCTCCGTGTCATCGGCCACCCAGATCTGGAGCAGGCAGGACGTCTGGCTGCGGCGGGTGCCGCCGCAGTCAATGAAGTCTTTTTGGACCCGGCCCACCTCAGTGATGTGAAAGTGCGCGGGCACGAACGAGCCGTCCGGCAGCATCCAGTGCA
>CALAZQ010000451.1 GCA_937926325.1 uncultured Planctomycetaceae bacterium
TGCAACCGCCGACACTGCGACCACGACCGCCGCGGCCCTGCTGCCCTTCCTGGCCGAAGGCGTGACCCATGAGCCCGAGTCGGCCGCTGCGGTCTGGCTGGAGGCCTATCCCGAGGTGGTGAAAAACGGCCTGCTCTGGCTGGGCAAGCGGCAGATCGAAGCAAGCCAGCGGGTGCCGGGGCTGATCAGTGAAGACCTCGGTGGACAGTGCCTGGGGCTGGTCGCCTTCAGCGAGACCCTGGCCCTCAGCGGCGACCGTCGGCTGACCCAGAACGCCAAGCTCGCCGCCAAGCAGCTGGTCGATCGGCAGGCCGATGACGGCGGCTGGCCGCAGGGCGAAGCAGTCACGCCGCTGGCAACCGCCCGGGCTGTCCTCGCACTTGAAACAGCCAAGGCCTGTGGCGTCGGGGTGTCGGCGGCGGCCCTCCGCCGGGCTGAGAAGTATCTTGAAGAAGCCGGCGTTGGCGGCAGCCCGACCCCGCTGGCCGCTTATGCCGCCGCCCCCGACGGCCCGCCCGACCCGACGGCCACCGCGGCCTGTCTGCTGGCCTGGCAGTATTTTGAGCTGCCTCAGGACACGCCCGACCTGCTGGTCGCTGCCGAGGCGCTGGCGTCACTGGCTCCGGCCCTCGAGAACGACCGCCTGAGCCAGCCGATCGACTTTCTGCTGTTTGCCGGCGACTTCCTTCGCAACCTCGAGGGCGATCGGTATGACCGCTGGAACGCTCAGGTCAGTTCGTTTCTCTGCCGAACGCAACTGCAGGAGGGGGACAACACCGGCAGTTGGAACCCAGACCTTTTCGCCGGCGGCCGCGACCGCACGGTCACCACCGCCCTGGCTACGCTCTGCCTGCAGGCCGCTTACCGCACGCTGCCGGCTTATCGGCAGTAGCCGATCATTGCAGCCTGACTCACGGTCGCAGGGCCAGAAACTTGTCGAGATTCTTTTTGATCGTGAGGCTGCCAGGCTCTTTCCGCCGGGCGACGACCTGGCAGCGGATCGCTTCCTCGGGTCGGCCGGCGGCGGCGTAGCAGTGGGCCAGCGTGTCGAGATAGCTGGCGCTGTCGAAGGAGAGTTCGAGCGACCGCTTGGAATAGCGGGTGGCCTTGGCGATGTCGCCTTCGGTGTTGGCCACCAGCCAGGCGTATTCGTTGTAGCCGTTGGGCTCGTCGGGCTCTGAGTCGATTCGCTGTTGCAGGTTGTCCAAGGCCTCGGCAATCAGCGTGATGACCCGGGTGCGGTCGGCCGCCGGCAGGTCGGGCAGATGGTAAAAGGCGATCAGGCTGTCGATCTCACCGGGATAGGCAGCCACCGCCGCCTCGACCGCCTGCCGCTGGGCGGCGGCATCGCCGGTCTCGCGGGCGGCACAGAACAGAAAATAATGCCGGCGACCGGCCAGTGCCTTGGGCGAGTGCCCGAGGGACTCGAGCACCCGCGTGTTGGGCACGTTGCCCCGTGAGCCCTCGAGGGTTTCCTGAAGCACTGCGGCCGCCTCAGTGCAGCTGCCCTGGTCATTGAGAAACTCTGCCCGGCTGACGGCCAGTTGCACCGCCACCTGAGGGGTAAGCCCGTCGGCGACCAGCACACGGCCATATTCGCGGTTGGCCCAGTCAACGACGCCCCAATGTGCCAGCCGCACCGCCGCCAACAGCTGTTGCTGCAGGTCGTCAGTCGCGGTGACGAAGGCCTGTTCGGCCAGTTCAGTGGCTGCCTGTTCCCGGCCGCGGGCCCGTTCGCAGCAGCCGGCGGCATAGGCGAGCAGCGGCTGATCGTCCAGGACGTCGAGGGCCGCATCAGGCAGCCGGTCAACCAGATCGGCCAGCCCGGCATCGGCTGCCCAGAACAGCACATTGGCCAGCTCAATCGACTTGGTCCGCTCGTCATCACTGTCGATCAGGTCAAACAGTTCGGCAGCGGCAGCCACCGCCCGCTCAGGCTGGCCGGCCTGAAGGGCTGCTCGGGCGACACAGCGACGCAGCAGCTGGGCGACCGGGTCGTCGTTGGTGTCGGCGTTGTCTTCGGCGTTGGCCCGCGTGGCGAGTGACCGTGTGGGCAGGGCGGTCTGCTCGAGGAACTGCTCCATGGCGTCGATCAGGCGATCGAGCGGCTGGGCCATGTCGGCCGCATCGGCCGGGCCGGCGTCGGCGACGCGGGAGAAGTCGATCAACGTGTGCAGCAGGGTCGCCGCCGGCCGCTGACTGGACCCCAGTTCGTTTTCCAACGGTACGGTCAGCCGCGGCCAGTGCGGGTCCTGCGGCCGCCACTCCTGCAGAATCACCACTGCAGCAAGTTGTGAGATGACCGGCGACCGGTGGATGCGCACCAGTCGGGCCAAGGGGCCGGCACCGGCATCGGCCTCCAGCCGGATCAGCCGGCTGAGCACCTTGAGCTGTTCGGAGAGGGGCTTGGTCGAAAAGCCATCGAGCAGATCGGCCACCGCCGGCGGATCGGTGGGACGCACCAGCGGCACGGTTTCAAGGATCCAGCGGGCCCGCAGGGCCACCTCCAGATCAGCCTGCTGGTCGGCCGCCGCCAGCAGCTGATCGATGGCCGACTCAGACACCTCGGTCAGCCGCCGGGTGGCCGCTTCGCGAACGGCATACTCGCGGCTGCCGAGCTGCTCGACCAGCACCGCGATCTCAGCCGCATCGACCGGCTGCACTGGCACGGCCGACGTGGCCCAGGCGGGGCAGGGTGAGAGAATACCCACGGCAAGCAGCAACCCACGCAGCAGCCAGAAGCGACGTTCAGTCGCGTTGACAGCGTCTGTCAGCATCGAATTCCTCCCGGCCAAGGGGTGTTGAAACCGCTCTGACACATCGTAGCGGAGGCGGCTAGGCGGCGTCGGGCTCGATGCCGAGGTCGCGGATGGTGACGAGGGGCTCGAGCGGAATGCCGCGGGCGGCGAAGGCCGCGGCGGCCCCGGCCAGCCGGTCGATCACCGTCACCACCCGCTCAACCTGCAGGCCGAACTCAATGGCCCGGTCGATTGCCAGCAGCGATGAGCCACCGGTGGTGGTCACGTCTTCAACAATCACCACCCGCTGCCCCGGCTCGACCGGCCCCTCCACATACCGCTGCAGGCCGTGTCCCTTCGGCTCTTTGCGAACCATGAAGCCCTTCAGGGGGAGGCCGGCGACGCCGGCCATGGTGACGGCGGCACTGGTGATGGGGTCGGCCCCGATCGACATGCCACCGATCGCATCGGGCAGCTCGCCGAGGGCCTGGAGCCGCTGGAGGATTGCCCGGCCGACCAGCATCGAGCCCTGAGCGTCGAGGACCACCTGCTTGGCATCGAGATAGAAGCTGGCCGTGCGGCCCGAGGCAAGCGTGAAGCTGCCCCGCTTGAGGGCCCGCTGCTCGATCAGCTCCACCAGCTGCCGGCGGGTCGCCGCAATATCAGAGTCAGTCGAATGTGTCGTGCTCATGATCAAATGCTAGCAGATCATGAGGCCGGCTGGTGGGCTCCTCGCGAACCGACTGTTTTTTGACTCCCCCCGGCACCGTCTTAGAATTTGGGCGGCTCGACTCCCAACCCTGAGGCAGCTGCTGCCGATGTCTATGAAGGTTTTCAAGGTGTTGCGGTGCTGCCTGGTGCTGCTGGCCGTTGTGACCGCCAGCCACCCTGAGCGGCTGCTGGCCGGCCCGCTGGCCGAGGCGGTGGCCCGGGCGAAGGCAGCCGCCGGGGTGCCCGTGGACCCCGAGCCGGAACCGGCTCAGGCAGTCAAGCGACCGCCCGCTCCCGAACCGGCTGCCGCCGCTATCGAGCAAGTCGGTGACCAGCCGCCTGCCCCGGCAATGCCGCCCACGGTCACGCTCGAACTGCGGCTGCCGATCACCGGCAGCCGCGACACCCAGCTGCGGGCAGCCATCCTGCGGCAGCTTGACCGGCTGGAGAGCCGGCCCGGCCAGCGCGGGGTGTTGGTGCTGCAGTTTGCCAGCGACCGCGACAGCACGGTGGCGGGCAGCGACTTCGGCCGTTCCCTGGAACTGGCCCGCTTCCTCACCGACCCGCGGCTGGCGGGTGTCAAAACAGTTGCCTTTCTGCCCGAGGGGGCCAGCGGCCATGCCGTCCTCGCGGCGTTGGCCTGCGAAGAGATCGTGATGGCCCCGGCCGCCGTCCTCGGCCCGGCCAACCGTGATGAGCCCCGTGTCGATGAGGCGATGCGGGTCGCCTATCGCGAGATCGCCAGCCGCCGCCGGACCGTGCCGGCGCCGTTGGCGGTGGCCCTGCTCGATCCGGGCAGCCGGGTGGCCCGCGTGGCGACTGAAGTCGGCGAGCAGATCGTTCCGCTCGATCAGGTGGCGGCCCTGCGGCAGCAGGTGCAGGTGCTCAAGGTCGAAGAACTTGGTCCGGCCCCGCTGGAACTGACCGGCCGGCAGGGCCGGGAGCTTGGCGTGGTGCGGCTGCTGGCCCGCACGCCAGCCGAGTTGGCGGCCGGACTTGATCTCGACCCGGCGGCGGTGGTGGTCGATCCGTCGCTGGGCCGTGGCTGGCAGGCGGCGGTGGTCGGCCTGCGCGGGGCCATGAGCGGTGACGGCGTGGCCCGGGCCCGGACTCGGCTGCAGGAGGCGATCGATGATGGTGCGAACTTCCTCTGCCTGCAGATTGACAGTGCCGGCGGGTCACCGGAGCAGAGCCTGGTGCTGGCTGGCTGGCTGGCCAGCCTCGACCCCGCCCGGGTGCGGACGGTGGCCTATGTGCCCCGGCAGGCTCGGGGTGATGCCGCCCTGGTGGCACTTGCCTGCGATGAACTGGTCATGGGGCCGCAGGCTGTCCTTGGCGGCGAAGGGGCGGCCGCCATCGGTGGCCGACAGGCCGACGCCGTGGTGGTCGCCTGGCGGCAGGCGATGGAAAAGCGGGACGCCCGGCCGTGGTCGCTGCCACTGGCAGTGGTGCTGCCCGGCTTTCAGGTAAACCGGATGGTGCAGGCGTCGACCGGCCGGGTCGAGTACTTCAGTGAGAAGGAGCTCCAGGCGCGGGCCGATCGGGCTGACTGGCAGCTGGAGGCGGCACTGGCCCCCGGGCCGCTGGCAGTCACCGCCGCTGAGGCGGAAGGCTACGGGCTGGCCGGTCCGCCGGTCGACTCGTTCCGTGAACTCGCCGAACGGTACGGTCTGACCGATGAAGTTGCGGTCGTCGAGCCGGGCTGGGCGGACCAGCTCCTCGATGCTCTCGCCAGCCCACGGCTGGCCTGGCTGCTGCTGCTGATCGGTGGGGCGGGGCTCTACATCGAGCTGAATACCCCGGGCCTTGGCTTTGGTGGCTTCATCGCCATGGTCGCCTTCATCGTCTACTTCTGGAGTCAGTATCTGCACGGCACCAGCGGCTGGCTGGAGGTGATGCTGTTCGTGGCGGGCCTCGTCTGCCTGGCGGCCGAGATCTTTGTGGTGCCGGGGATGGGGGTGCTGGGCCTGGGGGGCGGCCTGCTGGTGATCGCCTCGCTGGTGCTTGCCAGCCAGTCGTTCGTGCTGCCGGCCAACGACTATCAGGTGCGGCAGCTGCAATGGTCGCTACTGGGCATTCTGGGGGCCGGGGTTGGGGTCGGTGTCTTTGCCGGGCTGGTGCGGCGGTGGCTGCCATCGACACCGGTGCTGCGGCATGTTCTGCTGACGCCACCCGAGCCAGAGCTGCCGACAGTGGTGGAGCCGCTGGAAGGGCTGATCGGCACCAGTGGCGTGACGACCACCCGGCTGGCGCCGGCGGGCAAGGCCGAAGTTGACGGGCAACTGCGGGATGTCTGGAGTGAGGGCATGCTGATCGAGCCGGGAACAGCCGTGCGGGTGACGGCCGTCCGGGCCGGTCGGGTGATGGTGGTGCCGCAGCCCCCGCGGGAGCCGGCATGAATCCATTTGTCTGGGTGATCGGCTTGCTGGTGATCGGACTGCTGGTGATGGTGCTGGAGGTCTTCATTCCCTCCGGCGGGCTGCTCGGGTTTCTCAGCATTGCGGCAATCGTGGCGGCGGTGGCGACCGCCTTTGCCGAGCAAGGAATCGGGGCCGGTCTGCTGGTGCTGGCGGTGACCGCCGTGGCGGTGCCGGCGACGCTGGCCATCGCCTTCCATCTGTTTCCCGCCACGCCATTGGGCCGGCGGATTTTGCCGGCACCCCCGGAGGCGGCTGAACTGGTGCCGGCTGCCGCCGAGCGGCTGCATGCCCGCGAACTGATCGGCCGCCGGGGGGTTGTCACCAGTGAGCTGCTGCCCTGGGGGCAGGCTGAAATTGATGGCGAGCGGCTGGAGGCTCTGAGCCAGTCAGGACCAATAGCAGCGGGAACCGCGGTCGATGTGGTCGGCACCGAGGGCCGGGCGGTGGTCGTGCGGCAGGCCCGGGAGGAGCCACAGCTGCGGGCGTTTGCGGAGCCAGCCGACGCCGCCGCGGCTGGCCCGGTTTCGCCGCAGCCTGCCGAAACGGCCGATCCGCGGTCACCCGTTCTCGAAGAATTTGAGTTCGACGACCTCGATCGGACCGCCGGCGCTTGACTGGAGGCCTTGCCGCAAACAGGCTTCAAGGAAGCGGTCGGCCACTGGCTGGCTTTGTGGTGACCGACCGTAATGTCCCTTTCGGAGTTTTCCATGCCAGGTCTCATCGCCCTTGTCGTCGGCATCGTCCTGCTGCTGATCGTGCTCGGTTTTCTGACCCGCTACCTGCGGCTCTGGCTGCAGTCGTACGCCTCGAGTGCCGGCATCGGGCTGTTCGACCTGGTGGCGATGAGCTTCAAAAAGGTCAACCCGACCGTGATCGTCCGCAGCAAGATCATGGCGGTGCAGGCCGGCCTCGGTGATGCCAGCGGCATCACCCTGCAAGCCCTCGAGGCCCATTACCTGGCAGGCGGCCGGGTGCCGCTGGTGGTGCAGGCGTTGATTGCCGCGTCGAAGGCCAAGATGGGCGAGCTCAACTTTACGCTGGCCACCGCGATCGACCTGGCGGGCCGGAACGTCCGTGAGGCGGTGCAGACGAGCGTCTACCCCAAGGTGATCGACTGCCCCGGGGCCAAGAGCGGCCGCACGACGCTCGACGCGATCGCCAAGGATGGGATTCAGCTGAAGGTGCGGGCCCGGGTGACGGTGCGGACCAACCTCAACCAGCTGATCGGCGGAGCGACCGAAGACACGATCATCGCCCGTGTCGGCGAAGGTATTGTCTCGGCGATCGGTTCGTCGGAGACGCACAGCAAGGTGTTGGAGAACCCCGACGTGATTTCCAAGACGGTGCTGGGCCGCCGGCTCGATGCCAACACCGCCTTTGAGATTGTCTCGATCGACATTGCCGACATCGACGTCGGTGTGAACGTGGGGGCCCGGCTGCAGGCCGATCAGGCGGAGGCCGACACCCGCGTGGCCCGGGCCAATGCCGAGGGCCGCCGGGCGATGGCGGTGGCACGAGAACAGGAGATGGTCGCCGGCATCGAAGAGAGCCGGGCGGCCCTGGTCGAGGCCGAGGCCGAGGTGCCGAGGGCAACCTCTGACGCTTTGGCCAGCGGGCAGCTGGGCATTCTCGACTATTATCGGCTGAAGAACCTGCAGGCCGACACCGACATGCGGCGGTCGATTGCCACCACGCCGGCACCGGCTGCCGCGGCCACGTAAGCGGAAGGAAAAGGTCATGGCGGCATGTGCACCACTGCTGGCAGCCGGTTTCGACTGGCTTGAGGCACTGCTGCCGCTGCTGTTCGTCTTCATCTGGATCGTCTCGCAGGTGCTCAACGTCTTTCGCCGCGTGGCTGCCGCCGGCCGCCGGGATGAGGACGACGACGAAGACGAGGACGACCTGGTCGAGGTGATCGGCAGGCAACGCAACGGGGCTCGTCGTTGCCCCAGCTGCGGCCATCAGTTCGTGGCAGCCGCAGCCGCCATTGCCCCCTGCCCGGAGTGCGGCCGGCTGACGCTCGATGAAACACCAGCCGATCTCGATCTGGTTGATGACCTGCCGGTGCGATCGGACCGGCAGTCGATCGAGGCGGAGATCGATGCCTTTCTGGGCCGCTCGCGGCAGCAGCCACCGCCGCTGCCGCAGCCGGCCCGGCAGCGGCCGCTGGCACCGGCAGCCGACACCTTGGCTGAACCGGTGGCGGCCATGCTCGCTGCCGCCGGCAGCACCGAACGGGCGAACGACGAGATCAGCCGGCACATCCACGATGTCTTCGGCAAAGGACTCGGCCGGCTGCCCGACGGTACGGTGGAAAACCCCTGGGCCGACCTTGAGCGGCCGGGGCAGGGACCGCGGCCGTCACGGGCTACTGCGGTCGCAGGAGATGCTGCAGCAATCCGGGCGACGACGGGCGACCTGGCGGCGATGCTCAAGAACCCGGCTACGATCAGGCAGGCCCTGCTGCTCCGCGAGATCCTCGATCGACCGACCGACCGGTGGCAGTGACGCCGCCGGCGATTCACGGTGACGCAGCGTCACCGGTGCCGCGTGTCCGGTCGCTTCCGCTCCCGGCTTCCGGTGGGTCACTCGCCGGTCGTCTTCGTGTTCGTCGTGCCTTCGTGGTGAACCTCGCTGCTCACCGCTGCAGGCAGCCGGCTGCTGGCAGTGACTGCTAGCACGGCCGGAGGAGTTGACGCAGCCTGCCTCGGTGACGTCCACCGCCCAGCCTTCCCTTCTTGCGAGGGGTTTTTGCGGGAAAACGGCCAGTCTTTTCGGGGCTTCTGAGACTCGTCAATTCATGACTTGAGGCTTGGATCGGCCTGGTCTACAAGGGCAGTGGCGGCCGGGCGAACGCCGGGCCGCCAACCAGCGCGTAGACGAGGGAAGCCCAAGCCTCGTCTACGCGTTTTTTTGTGGTGTTAGACCGCTCTGTCGAGCAGCAGAATGGCCGCTGCTGATTGGCGTTGCGGTCAAGCCGGTCGGTTGCCATTCTTGCGGCAATGCTCACCTTGCTCTGCTCTCAACGGTGCGGATTTTCTGCCAGCGTTGGCGGGCGGTGGACGCCGGTGCTGCTGTTTGGACTGTTGGTAGCAGTGACGCCGCTGCTCGGGGCGGAGACACCGGCTGGTCAACAGTTCCCCCGCACGGTCAGCGTGCAAGCCAGGCATACCTATCTGCGGGCAGGCCCAGGGGATGACTTCTATCCGACCGCCCGGCTGATTCAGGGTGAAGCGGTTGAACTCTGGAGCGTCGATGCCGCAGGCTACGGCGCCGTGCGGCCGCTGACCGGAAGCTTCAGCTGGCTGCGGGCGGCCGATGTCGATCGGCAGATGGAAGCAGACCCCAGTGTTGGCGTCGTCGTCACTGACGGGGCGGTGGCCCGGATCGGTTCACAGATCAATGACCTGCGGCATGTGGCCCAGGTGCGGCTGGAGGCGGGCGAGCGGGTGCGGGTACTCGATGAGGTTCGCATCGAACACGGACGGCATGCCGGCCTCTGGGTGAAGATCGCACCGCCTTCGGGTGAGTTTCGCTGGGCCCGGCTGGCCGACCTTGACCTGCCGATCGGCCTGGCGCCACAGACTGGCGAGCTGCTCGCTGCCGCAGCTGGCAGTGGCGAGCTGGCCGCCAACATCGCCCAGGCCCGCGAGGCGGTCGATGCCTGGCGGGAGGCGGGCGAGTCACTCTCGCAGGTGATTGCCGCGGCGGGAGAGCTGCCGATGGCCGAGCCCACAGAACCGGCTGAGCCGGCGCGGCTGGGCAGCATCACCGGAGCTCACCGGCTGCTGGCCGATTGGATGCCGGTTGGCAGTGGCCTGTTTGACCTGACGCCGCCGCAGCCGGCCAGTTCGCCCACCACGGGGCCACTGGCCGCCCCGGCCGATGAGCTTTCGGACATCGATCTTGCCCTGTCGCTGGCCGTGACCGGCCCGGCCGCGAACTGGCAGCTGGAGCCCTTGCGGGAGCGGCTGCGGCTGGCGGCCGCTCGGGCCTCGACCGGAACCGACCGGCTGCGGGCCGAGGCGATCGACGCCCGGCTGGCCCGGTTCGAGACGATCAAGGGGCGGCACTTGGCCTTGGCTGCCCGCGACAAGGTTGACCCCTCGCCACTGCAACTGGGGTCACTCTGGTCGAGTTTGGGCGGCATCGGCAGCCGGCCGATCCGGCCTGGCGTTTTTCCCGGGGGGAAGCCGGCCGATGGGCAAACGACTTGGACGCCGCCTGACTATGTCGAGACGAGCGGCCGGCTGGCGACCGTGATCTCTCGTCGGCCAGACGCTCCCCGCTGGGCCATCGTCGATGCCAACAACAATGTGCTCGCCTTTGTCGCACCGTCCGTCGGCGTCAATCTGGCCCCGATGGTCGGCCAGCAGGTGTCGGTCCGGGGGTCGAAGGGCTATATGCCCGAATACAAGCGGCCCTACGTGGTGGCCTCGGAGGCCCGGCCACGGATGGCGGCGGCGCCGACTCAAGGGCCTCGGTAGCCTGAGGGGCCTGGAAAAACTTTGAGGGTTACTGCAAATTTCTTGAAGTGCCGCAGACGATACTGAGAATGTCGCTCATCAATGAGGAGAAGGTGTAGAAAAGGCTTCAGGGGCATCCGGAAGGAGACAGCGTGACAATGCCGGGGGCGATCCGGCGGGAGAACGCTGTCAGGCGGCCTTTTCGGCTTCGTCATCGCCATCGTCGCGAAGGAACCAACCATGCCCCTGTTCTCCTCTCGTTCCCACCGTTCCCGAGCCGTCCGGCACCGTCATTCGACCCGCTCCTGCCGCGGGTGGAGTCGCCTGGAAACGCTCGAGCGGCGGACGATGCTGACCGGGAACGATCCTGTTGTGGACGATGGTCTCGCCGACTCGGACACTGTCGAGCCGCCGGCGATCGTGACAGAGGTCGGTGTTGGACTCGACACGTTCCCCTCGGCCGAGGCCCATGCCGACTGGCTGGTTGCGCAGGCGGTTGACCGCTGGCAGCATCTGTTTGGGCGGCCTGCCTATGACGGGTGGTATGGCATCCCCGAATTCTTCGGTGACGCCGTCCTCCGTGGTGGTGATGGTGAGATCCTGGCGATGCCGCTCGGGGCTGGCGCCGACCTGACCATCGGTGTTGCTGATGCCGGAAGCACAACCGCTGCTTCGTCGACCACCAACACCCAGATTGCCGGGGTTGATGAGGCTGACCTTGTTGAGGTTGATGGTGACACCCTCTACTCGCTTGCTCACAACCGGCTGTCGATTGTCCGGGGCTTTGCCGATGCGGCTCCGGAACTTGTCAGCCAGATCGACCTCGCTGACAGTGGCCGCGTGGCGGGCATGTACCTCTTTGGTGCGCGGCTCACGATTGTCTCGCAGGACGTTGAGCCGACAATCATGGGCAGCACGGGCTTTGGTTTCCCTTCGATCTTTCCGCCGGTGCTGGGCCGGGCCCAGACATCGGTCACCGTGCTTGATGTCGATGATCCGGCTGCCGTGTCGGTGATCGGCCGGACGACCTTCGATGGTGCGTTGGTGGCATCGCGGATGGTCGATGGGCAACTGCGGCTGGTGCTCAACCATCGACTGGAACTACCGCGGCCGGCGATCGTGCCGACTGAGCCGATCATGGAAGCGACGATGGGTCCAGCAGCTGCAGATGCCGAGGCAGGGTCGGCGTTACTGGGTCGGCGTCCGGCAGGGCTGCTCTGGTGGCCCGATATTCCAGACCCGACCGGTCGCTATGAAACAGCGGAGGCCTACGCCGCCCGGGTGCGAGAGCAGCTGGTCGAGGCGATGACGCCACAGATCTATCAGGTCGACGCCGCTGGCAATCCGCTGGATGTATCGACCCTGATTGAGCCGACCGCCATCGATATCCCCGAGCCGGGGGCCGTGCGGCAGCTGACGACGATCACCGCTTTCGATGTGACGGACGGCCAGCCTCAGCCGGTGACGACGGGGATGTTCACCCGCGGGACGGTTGAGGTCTTTGCGACGGCGAATGACCTCTATGTGTTTGATGGTTATCGGATGGACGACCCGTCCGGAGGTTTTTTTGACGTCCTGTGGTGGCAGCCACCGGTCACCACGGTGACCAAGGTCGGCTTTGGCGTCGAAACCGCAGGGCCTTCGACCGTTTCGCTCGTCGGCCAGGGAACCTTGACCGGCCGGGTGCTCAATCAGTTTGCCGCCGACGAGCAGGACGGCCTGCTGCGGGTGGTGGTGGAACAGCCGGGGCAGGGGAGCGGCGTACGGGTGCTCGAGCAGCAGGGCGAAAGCCTGGTTGAAATCGGCAGCCTCACGGGGCTGGCCCCGACCGAAGACCTCTACGCTGTTCGCTTTGTCGGAAACCGTGCCTACTTCGTCACTTTTGAAGTTACTGACCCGCTCTTTGTGGTCGATCTCTCGACACCGACGGCACCGACTTTACTGGGGGAACTGCATGTGCCCGGGTTCTCCGACCACATTCAGCCACTTGGTGAACACCACTTGCTGACGATCGGCCGTGACGCCGACGAGGCGACCGGCCGGTTCAAGGGCATGCAGGTCTCGATTTTCGATGTCAGCGACCCGGCCAACCCCTCGCTGGTGCACCGGCACACGCTGGCGGGCGGTCGGAGTACCAGCACGACGATCACCGGCAGCCGCTGGCGGCGGGGTGATGGCGACCACTTGGCGCTCGGATTCTTTCCCGAAGAGGGCGTGATCACGATCCCGGTGACCACCGATGGCCGCTTTGCGTGGGAGCCACCGATTGATCTCCCGATCGATCTGCCGGTCATCCGGCCGCTTGCGAGCATCCTTGTTCCCGGTGAACCCATGCCGGTGCCGGAACCGCCGGCCTGGAAGCCACCGAGCCAGCAGCTTGAGGTGCTCTCGTTCGACATTGCCGCCGGGATCAGCAGCCTTGGCGTAATCGATCACGACACCAGCGTTGACCGGGCGGTGAAGATTGCCGGGCAGCTGGTGGGGGTATCGGCCTCGGAAGTCTCGGTCCACGATTTTACCGATCCGGCGACCACGCTCGGCTCGGTGCGGCTGGATGCGATGGCGGCCCAGCCGATCACCGACCTGCCTGCTGCCGAGCCGCAGGCATTTCCTGTCATCGAGACCTTGATCGAACAGGCGGTGGCCGGACTGCCGGTCCACCGAACCTGGGTGGCCAAGACGGCAGAGACCGTTGGTGATCAGACGGTGGTCTTTGCCGAGCACGCCAGTGGGGCGGTGCACCGGCTGACCAGCAGTGCTTCGCTCGCTGAGCAAGGCTGGGCTGCCTTCGGCTTTGACGGCATTGGCAACCTTGAAAGCCGGCCGCTATCACGGCAGGCCCGGGGTGAGGCCTTTGCCGCCGCGGCCGGGGAGGTCCGCGGCCTGCTCAGTGACGCGGTGCTTGAAAGGTTCGGCCTCACCCGCGGCACCGATGGCGAGCTGAACCGCCGCGGGCCGCGGTTTGCGTAGCTTTACGGAAAGCTCGAGCGGCTGGCGTCACGGAAAGCTCGGGCGTCGTGCCAATCCTGTTCAGTACAAGATGTGCTGCCTCAGATGACTTGTATTGTAGCGTTGGTTTTGAGAGGGGAACGCCGACGTCCAGCGTGGGTCGGGGTGCCCGTGCCCTGTCGCCGGACACTCGCTGC